>PFMD01000057.1 GCA_002784945.1 Candidatus Kerfeldbacteria bacterium CG_4_10_14_0_8_um_filter_42_10 | reverse complement strand
TCGGCTGTTGAATTGGGCATAGTTTTTGGCATATGCCCTTAGCTTACCTAAAAGTGCAAAATGTATGTACACATTACCTTCTATAATTGACAAAACCTCATTTTAGATGTATACTGATATCATAATTGGTTAAAATCAGCCAATGTTTAAGGAGGAAAAACAAAAAGCAGGAGATTATTTTAAATTAAAATTATTTTAATTTACTAATATTGCCACTAGTCGGTGGCATTTTTAATTAACAAAATATAATAATTAATGAACAAAACAATGTCAAAAAAGGCAAAAAAAGTCGCTATTTTTGGCGTAATCGGCATTTTAGCCGGTATTATTTTAATAACTGGAACAAAAGCGGCATTAGCTGATGAGCCGCAGCAGCCTCCGAATGATACCCGCGTTACCGCGTTTACCGTTACTCCCGCTAATATTGCCAAAGGAGCAACCAATATTACTTATAATTTTAGCTTTACTTTAAATACGGCGGTCAACGAGCTTGACTTAGGAGGAGCAACTGGCATTCCAGTTGTTGTAAATTTCACATCAACCTCGAGTATGTGTCCTCCTAATGTGGATTGGATGCTTTGTCAGCCCAATTTAAGCAATGCTTCAGTTTCTGGAATTGCAATTGTAGGCACTCCGGAAAAATCCAGTGACCATATTGGTTTTACTATTGATAATGCCTTAGGTGCAGGAACCCATACTTTCTCCATTACAGGAATAAATAATCCTACTCAGGGAGGCGGAAATTACATGGGACTTTTACAGATTATGTCTCCGAGCGTTCCGCCTAACCAGATGTGGCCTCAAGCCCAATCAACCGTTTTTCAATTAGGGAACATTGCTTTTTCCGGCAAGGTCCTCACGCCGGAAGGAACCGCGCTAAATGGCACGGGAGTGAACCTCCGGAGTGCCGATTTTTCCTACAATTCTGGAACGGGCGCTGATCAGAATGGAAACTTTGTTTTTCTAGCGGATGATTTAGTCGCTGGTACAACTTATATTTTAGAAATATGGGTACCAGGCGGAACTCAAGGGTACATTTCTCCTGATCCTATAGAAGTGACATACAACGGGTCAGTGACTAATTTAGGAACCATCACTTTGGCTCGAGCAACTAAAACAATTAGCGGTAAGGTTACCTATAATACTGGCGGCGAGGTTACTACCGCTCAAATAAATGCTTCAAAACAAGGCGGTTCGGGAGTAAATGCCAATGTTGACAGTAATGGCGAATATGAACTGAGTGTTGGCGGCGGTACCTGGAATATAAATTTAAGCCCCGCCTGGGATCAGGAAAACAACCGGCAAATGGATGTTAACTGGAATTACAACCAACCTTCCATGCAAGTAACCTTTGCTGACAACAATACGGAGGAGGAAAAGACCGTCAACTTCACGGTACAAGAAACAAATGCCCTAATTAAGGGTTGCGTTAAATTGCCTAATGGCAGTAAGTTGACCAACGGTTTTGTTAATATCAGCACTGGTGCAGGAATGGGCGGAGGAACCGGACTCGATTGGAATACCGGTTGTTTCAATGCTAATGTTCAAGACGGCAGTTATAAATTAACCGTTCAGGCGGATAATCAAGACCCGAATTTAGCCAAATACTATCTGCCGGAAATGAATGTGGAAGTAGCCTCTGATCAAACTCTTGATTTGGGCACTTTAACCATGTCCGAAAAAACCTCGGCAATTAAAGGAAAAGTTACTCTAGAAGATGGCACGACAGTGGAAGGCGTTAACATAAATTGCTGGAGCCGCAGTGGTTCCGGATGGGGCAATAGCAACTCTGGCGCTGATGGAAAATACACAATCTGGCTGGCCCCCGGCCAATATGAATGTCAGGTCCAGACAGGCGGCGGATCAATGTATATTCCGGTTCAAGCTGGTGGTCCCCCAATGGTTTATACTTTAGAAGAAGACGAACAAATAACCGGTGTTAATTACGAGGTTCAGTTAGCGGACGCCACGTTAACCGTTAAAACCGTAGATGCAGACGGTAACGCTCTTACCGAAAATATCTGGGGCTATGCCTATGCCCGGATAAAAGGTGAAAGTTGGGGCGCTGGCTCTGAATTTGGCAGCGGTATTGACCACGGCGTGGCGGCCATTCCTTTAATCGGCGGCAATACCTTTGTGGTAGGAATGCACACTGATCCTAACTCCGGCTATTTATTAGATGATGAAGTAGAAATTACAATCCCAGAGGGAGGATCGGAAGAGGTGTTTCTAACATTAGTGGAACCGGATGCCGAAATTGTTGGCTGGCTGAAAGATCAGAAAGGCGCTAAGGTCACTAATGTTGATGTAGAAATTAACGCTAATTTAGCCGAAGATATGGGCCCTAACAGTGGCCCAGGAATGCATTCTAAATTAAATGCTGATGGAAGCTTTACTGTTAGAGTAAGGGGTGGTCAAAAATACGTATTGAATTTTTGGTTCCCCACGAGCGGTGAATTTATGCAAACCCATTCCGATATGGACCCATTTTTGGTACCGGTAAATGGAACTGCGACTAAAATATTAATGGCTTTCCGAGCGGATGCCCAGGCTACCGTCAATTTATCAGATCCTGATGGTAATCCGGTGGAATTCGGTTTTGTTTGGTGTTCTAACCGCCGATACATGGAAGATAAAGCGCAAGGAGATTTTGAAGGCGGCAAAATAATTGAGGGGGGTAATGAAGTTCGGGGTGGCACTACCGTAATACCCTTGGTTTCCGGTCAGTATGAATGCGGCGCGGGAATGTCCAAGGAAACCAACAATTATATGCCTCCCGAAAACGTGGAAATAGAAGTAACTCCGACTGCGCCCGCGGAATTTGATCTTCAGTTCCGCGAATCCGACGCCACTCTTACCGGAACGGTAACCAATGAAGATGGAGATAATATTCCATTCGGCTGGTGTCATGCTTGGCAAGAAGACGGCGGATTCTCTGGTGGTGAAGTCTTTGACGGCAATTACACGGTTAATCTTACCTTAGGTACTTGGTTTGTCGGATGCGATTCATTCAATCCGAATTCGGAAGATTTTTATCGCTCCGATGAGCAAATGGTTACCGTATCGGCTAAAGGAGAAATTACTAAGGATATTGTCGTATCAAAAGCCGCCTTTAACATTCCCAAAGGCGTCTCGGAAACATTTGACTCGACTGTCCAAAAAATCATTAGTTTGCCTGATGGGACTACGGTTACAATCCCCGCCAATGCCTTAGCAACTGAAGGTGATGTGACGGTAATCGCTTCTCCTGACATCAATCTATTCTTTACGCCTGACTCTAAACCAATCACTTTTGCTTGGGATTTTGAGGCCTTAGATTCTAGCCAGCAATTGATCACCAGTTTTAACGAAATGGTTACGATTAGTATTCCTTATGATCAGGAACTGTTAGATTCTTTAGGTATTGATGAGAATAATATCATTGCTAAATACTACAACGACACTTCTGGTACTTGGCAGATGCCCCCCGGCGTCACCTTGGATACAGAGAATAATCTGATAACTGTCCAGGTGGATCACTTCACTAACTTTGCCGTAACTACCGGCCAGGACTTTGGCGCTTCCACGCAGCAAGCCGACGGTCCTTATAACCTGGTGGCTACTCCGATGAATGCCGGCGGTCCTCAAGTGGCGGTATTCGATAAAGACGGCAACATGCTGGCTACTTGGTTCGCTTATTCTTCCGCGTTAAGAATGGGCTTAACCACCGAAGTGGCTGATCTGGATGGCAACGGCGAAGTAGAAGTGATTACCATTCCCGGAGAAGGATTCGACGCGCAGCTGAGAATCTTTGATAAGAACGGAGGAATTCTATCTCAATTCGTGGTCGCTGGCGCCGGTAGAGACGGAGTAAATATCGCCATATTCGATCTGGATGGCGATGGCACCAAAGAAATAATCGCTACTCCTAAGACAGGAACAGCCAGCGTCTGGATTTATGATCGCAACGGGCATCAATTAGTGCCAGAATTCGGTGCGCTTAGCGGATCCGGAAAAGTAGCCGCGGCCGATCTCGATGGTAATGGTACCGGCGAAATTGTGGTTTATTCAACCAGTGGCTCGGGTCAGGTTAGAATATTCGATAAAGACGGCAACACCTTAACTCAATTCCATACTTATGGCGATGGTTACAACAAAGGAATTCATTTGACCTTAGCTGATTTAGATGGTGATGGAACGGTAGAAGTGATCACCTCTCCTAAGAACAGCGTTGCCCATGTCAAAGTCTTTAATAAAGACGGAGGTCTGTTAACCCAATTCATGGGTTATGCCTCAACCTTTACGGGCGGTGCTAAAACCTATGTTGGTGATGTCGATGGCAATGGCGTTAAAGAAATCGTAGTATTGCCCGACACCAATGGTTCGGCGCAAGCCAGAATCTTCGATAAAGACGGCAACCTGCTTTCCCAATTCTTCGCTTATCCCGCTAACATCAAAGGATCTTTCTCAGCGGTAGTCGGTGATCTAGATGGCGATGGCGCGGCGGAAATCGGCTTTGGACCAGAAGCGGGCCTAGGACCGCAGGTCAGGACATTTGACAAAGACGGCAACGTGTTGTCCCAATTCTTTACCCTGCACTCGGGGTATCGAGGCGGCATTAATGTCTCGCTGATCAATCAATAAATCCCCACACTTTCCTGCGGGGTATTAGACCCCGCAGGAAAGATTTCAATAACCCCCATTTATCCCCGTAGCAAGCTGCGGGGTATTCTGGGAAAGTGTGGGGATAAATTTAACTCCCTTGTCAAAACAAGGGAAAGGAAAAGAAAAATCCCGCTTTGTCTAAGCGGGATTTTTTGTAAAATAGGTAGGCGAATTTGGCCAAATTCGCCTACCATTTTATCATAAAACATGATAAAATAAATTACATGAAATCCAAGAAAATAATTTTTAGCGGCATTAAACCTTCGGGAGCGATCCATTTAGGCAACTATTTTGGGGCGATCCGCCAGTGGATCGAGTTGCAAAAGGAATACCAAGGCATTTTTTGCATTGTCGATTACCATGCCATTACCGTTGATTATAATCCTAAGGAGATGCAGGCACGCATTTTAGGGGTAGCGGCCGATTACATTGCCGCGGGCATCGATCCCAAAAAAAGCATCATTTTTGTTCAGTCTCAAGTTCCTGAACATACGGAGCTGGCTTGGATTTTGAATACTATCATTCCAATTGGAGAGCTTCAAAGAATGACCCAGTATAAAGAAAAGGCGCAAAAACAGCAGAGCGTTAACGCCGGATTATTAAATTATCCAGTACTGATGGCTTCTGATATTTTGCTTTATAAAGCGATTGGCGTGCCGGTGGGAGACGATCAAGTGCAGCACGTGGAGCTGACCAGAACAATTGCCCGAATTTTCAATCGGAAATTTGGATTTGTTTTTCCCGAACCAAAAGTGATTTTGTCCCGAGGATCCCGAATAATGTCTTTGGCCGATCCCAATAAAAAAATGAGCAAAGATTTAGGAGAAAAACACTATATCGCTTTATCCGACTCACCGGCGATAATCAAAGAAAAAATAGCCAAGGCGGTAACGGACGTTGGCCCCCAACCCACCGGCGGTAAAAAAAGCCCAGGCGTAACAAATCTTTTTGAGCTTCTGGAATTAATGGGAGATTCTAAAAATGTTGAAAAATTCGAACGAGAATATAAACAAGGAAAATTACACTACCAAGAATTGAAAGAAATTTTGGCGGACGATCTTATTAAATATCTTACCGAGTTCAGAAAAAAGCGGGAGGAATTATTAAAAGATTCCAAAAAAGTAAAGAAAATATTGGAAGAAGGCGCGAAAGAAGCTCAAAAAATTGCCAAAGAAACCTTAAAAGAAGTCAAGGAAAAAATGGGATTGATTTAAGAGTTTGTAAATACAAAATTGGGTAGCCGCGAATTAATTCGCGGCTTACCCTTCACTCCATCTCCACTAGCTGGAGTTTTATTTTTTTACCAAGCCAGCGATTGGCAATATCTTGGAATTTAGGGGTCAGGTCGCTTAAGTAAAATTGATGCGATTGGTTTTTAGGAAGCGTTTTTTCAATCTCCGGATGAGCCGCTAAAAATTCCTTTATCGTTAAAACCGTCTCTTGCGCCGGGTCCACCAGTTTAATGCGCCGGCCGATTTTTACCTGGATGATTTCTTTAAGCAAGGGATAATGAGTGCATCCTAAAATTAAGGAATCAATGCTGCTTATTTTCAGGGATTGAAGATATTTTTTGGCAATTGTTTTAGTTTCCGGTCTTTTAATCCAGTTTTCTTCTACTAAGGGAACGAACAAAGGACAAGGTTTGGAAATAATGGCAAATTTGCGGCCGTTTTGCTTGATTAATCTTTCATAGATTCCGCTTTTCACGGTAGCCGCAGTTCCAATCACCCCGATGCGGTGATTTTTGGACACAGCAACCGCCTTTTTTACGGCTGGAGTGATTACTTCGAAAATCGGCACGTTAAATTTTCTTTTCAATTCCTCGGCCGCGACCGCCGAAGCGGTATTGCAGGCCACTACAATAATTTGCGCTCCTTTTTCCAGCAGAAGCTCGGTATCTTGAATAGCATATCTTAAAATAGTCTTTTCGCTTTTATTGCCGTAAGGAGTGCGGGCCGTATCGCCGAAATACAAAACCCGATATTCCGGCAGCAAACGGAACAACTCTTTTACTACAGTTAGCCCTCCTATTCCTGAATCGAATACTCCAATCATATTAATTTATAATGAAAAATGTATAATGTATAATTTCTAATTTTCAATTAGGCTTTGCCCGGTCATTTCAGAAGGAATTTCCAGGTTCATAATATCTAGCAAAGTGGGAGCAATATCCTTAATGGCTCCCGAAGGTCTTAATTTCAAATTCTTGTAAGCGGCATCATCTGAAACCAAAATGCAGGGAACGTTGGCGTCGGTGTGATGAGAATGGGGCTTATTCAGTTTGACGTCGTGAACAACCTCTGCGTTTCCGTGATCGGCAGTCACCAATGTAACGCCGTTTTTTGCTTGGGCCTTCTTAATAATTTGCCCCAAACCTTGGTCTACTGCGACAATTCCTTTAAGAATCGCTTCTTTGTTGGCAGTGTGCCCCAGAATATCGGGATTGGCGAAGTTTATTATTATAACATCATAAATTTCTTCATCAAGTTTTTGGCAAACGGTTTCGGTAATTTCTCGAGCTTTCATTTCCGGCTTTAAATCATAGGTCGGTATCTTATCGGAGGGAATCAAAATTCTATCTTCTCCTTCAAAAGGCTCTTCGCGCATGCCATTGAATATTTTGGTAAGATAAGCCCATTTTTCCGTTTCGGTTACCCGCAATTGTTTCAATCCGGCCTGGCTGATTATTTCTCCCAGACTGTTCCCTATTTTCATCCTTTTAATGGCAAAAGGAGCGGACATGTTCTCGTAGTAATCAGTTAAAGCGACATAAGCCAAGTTTAGTTTTTTTGTTCTGGGGAAAGCGTCAAAATCAGCTTCGACAAAAGCCTGCGTTATTTCAATTGCCCGATCGATCCTAAAATTGAAATTAAATACGGCATCTCCATCTTTAATGGTCGCGACCGGGTTTCCCTCTTTTTCAATAATAGTCGGTTTAATGAATTCGTCCGTTTCTCCGCGCTGATAGGCCTGATTAATAGCCTCTTCAATGGAACGGTAGCGGTAAAACGCCTTCGCTTCAGTGAGCGTTTCGTACGCTTTTTGGATTCTTTCCCAGCGATGATCCCGATCCATTGCCCACCAGCGTCCCATAATCGAAGCAATTTCTCCCACCTTGAATTTAGCAATTGCTCCTTTCAGCCTTTCCAAATAGACCCCTACTTCTTTAGGAGCGGTGTCCCTTCCATCCGCAAAAATATGAATATACACTTTTTCCAATTGGGACTGAGCGGCTAATTCCAGCAAGGAATGGCAGGTAATGTCGTAACTGTGCACGCCTTCGTTAGAAAGCATTCCCATTAAATGAAGCGCTCCGCCGCTTTTCTTTATTCGTTCAATCGCATCAAGATAAGCTTTATTTTTTATAATATCCCCCTTCAGAATAGCCTGTTTAACCTGATGCTGGGGCAGTAAGACATTCCGCCCGGCTCCGATAATGAAATGGCCGATTTCCGAAGCTCCCTGATGCCCGGGTTCCAGACCGATTCCTTCTCCCCCCGCTTTTAGTGCGGTGTGAGGATACTCCTGAGGCAGATGGTCCATAGTTGGAGTAGGAGCCAAAAAAATAGGATTATATTCGTCCTTTTTTCCGATTCCCCAGCCGTCCAGGATAACTAGCAATATTGGATTTTTTAGTTTCATAAAAATTTACTAATTAAAGCGGGTGTTATTTTTCCGATATGCGGGACAATAACGGTTGCCTTTTTCAGTTTTGATTTGGAAAAACTGGTAGTTACGGCAATCGACTTCATTTTTGCCCGGCACAGAGATTCAATGCCGATAATGGTGTCGTCTACGCCAGCGCATTGTTGAGGATTGACTTTTATTTTTTGGGCAGCTCGCAAAAAAGTCTCTGGATCCGGTTTTACTTTTTTAATTTCGTCTCCTCCGGTAACGGAATCAAAATATTGAAGGATTTTTCGGTCATCTAGAATGGTATGAACAATTTTTCGGCTGACGGTAGTAGCCATTGCCAACATCAATCCCTGAGCTTTTAAATTCCTTAATGTTTTTTCGGTCCCGGGGAAAAAAGGAACTTCCTTCAGCCAGTGATCCACCAACCGCTCCTTTTTTACCGTTACGGCCAAAGGATCAGCTTTAATCTTATGTTTTTTCAAAACTGTTTCAATAGTCTCAAAAGTGGGAACGCCGTTCAGCTTATTGAAATCTTTCCGGGTATAGCCGAATCCAAAATCCCTGAAAACCTGGTCGTATGCTTTTATATGTAAAGGAATGCTGTTAATAATCACTCCATCTAGGTCAAAAATTACCGCCTTAATCATTTTGTTTCCCCTTCCTTTTTGTTCTTTTATTTTAATTAGTTAATAACCTTGGATTAATTATTGCAGTAATCATTCCCAAGGTCAATATTACAATTGACCAAAACGGAAATTTTTGCTAAATTACCATCAGATAACA
The DNA here is from genome assembly GCA_002784945.1 of Candidatus Kerfeldbacteria bacterium CG_4_10_14_0_8_um_filter_42_10. Lineage (GTDB taxonomy): Bacteria > Patescibacteriota > Patescibacteriia > UM-FILTER-42-10 > UM-FILTER-42-10 > UM-FILTER-42-10. The sequence continues at coordinate 3,855 of PFMD01000057.1, read as the reverse complement.
ATCGGAATTATTTAAGTGAATAATTTTTTATTATGAAAATAAATCCTTATGTCTTTAGGAACTATGACATTAGGGGAATAGTAGGGGAAGATTTAGATGCCGAAAAAGTAGCCGCCATCGGAAAAGCATACGGCACTTTTTTGCAACGAAGAAAAATCCGCCATGCCGTGGTGGGGCACGATTGCCGGTTAAGCGGCGAAGAATTCCAAAAAGCTATGATCAAAAGCCTTACCGAAACCGGCATTAATGTGGTTGACCTGGGAATGGTTATGACTCAAATGATGTATTACGGTCAGTACCGTTTTCAAACTAATGGCGGAGTGATGATTACCGCTTCCCACAATCCCAGCAATTTTAACGGATTCAAACTGGGAGTCGGATATTCCCGAACCACTGAAGTAGAAGAAGTTAAAGAAATTAAGAAATATGTAGATGAAGATAAATACTACCGATCCGACAAGGTTGGCAAGGTAACAAAAGCGGACGAGAAGGCATTTACGGAAGATTATTATCACGATGTTTTAAAACGGGTCCAATTAAAAAGAAAATTCAAGGTAGTGGTTGATTCCGGATGCGGAACTACCGGTAAATATGTTCCTGAACTGTTCCAGCGAGCGGGCTGCACCATAATCGGCCAGAACTTGAACGTGGACGGCAGTTTCCCCATGGGAACTCCTGATCCTACCGACCGACATGTCATGGAAAGGGTGGGTAAGATTGTGCTCCAGGAAAAGGCTGATTTTGGAATCGCCTTTGACGGAGACGGCGACCGGATCGGAATCGTCGATGAAAAGGGCCGCATTTTATGGAACGATGTTTTTGTGGCGGTCTTTGCCAAAGAAATTTTAAGCCGTTTTCCCAATTCCAAAATCGTCTATAACACCCTTTGCTCCCAAGTGGTTCGCGAGGTGGTTAAACAAGAGGGAGGGATACCGGTAATCTGGAAAACAGGCCATTCTTTCATTAAGGCAAAAATAGCGGAGGTTACCGCCGCTTTTGGCGGAGAATTATCCGGCCACTTCTTTTTTGCGGACAACGCTTATGGCCACGACGACGGTTGTTACGCCGCTCTAAGAGTACTGGAGTATCTTTCCGATTCCGGGCTGACCTTAAGCCAGCTTTATGAATCTTTTCCTCAATTTATTTCGTCTCCGGAGATTAAAATTGGGTGTCCGGATGAACGTAAAATAGAGGTAATCAAAGAAATTGCCAAACGATTCAAAAATAATTTTCCTGGTAACGAAGTGACGGATGAAACGGTGATTCCCGGTGATGACGGAACCAGAATTGACTTTAAAGATGGCATGATGGTTTTTCGCTATTCTCAAAACGGCCCTTATATTACCGTTAAGTTCGAAGCTAAAGACCAAAAAACATATGATGAAAGAAAAAAATATGTTAGAGAAATGCTGGAGAGCTATCCGGAAATGATTTGGCAAGATCAACTGTGTGTTAATTTGGATTCCTTAAAGTAGCACTCGTTATTTAAAGACAATAAAAAACAAGTTGGATTCCAAAAATCCGACCTGTATTGCAATAAAACAAGACGAGTATTAAAGAAATAAAATCGAAAATAATTGTAGCCGAGAATACGTATTCTCGGCTACAATTTTAAAATGTCCACTTAATTCCCCTTAAGATATTTTTTTGTCGATTCCAACAAAGCGCCTAGGCCCCAAATGGTAGCGACAAAACCGATGAACAGTCCAAAATAAGGAATGATTGTTAATACAGTTAGAAGCACAATGCCTAGAATCATCGCCCACATTAGCGGAACCGTTTTGTCTTTCTTGTCCTTTTTTAGATATTGCAGAATCCAATAGCCGATCAGCAATCCCATAAACACCTTACTTAGATACAAAGCGATGGTATATAGAGTGATGGTAATTAAAGCCAGCGGCGCGCCGATAATAGTAACCAATAAAACAAACGCGGTAATGGGAATAATAATCAGATAGACGAGGCCCCAACCAAGATTCTTGGCAATGTTGCCTTTCATCTGTTCCGTAACTGCAGTACTCGCTTTCTTAAAGAAAGAAATAACCACTAAGCCTACCACTAAAAGTCCAAACAATTTAACCAGTCTTAAAAACCATAAAGAAATTCCTAAAAGATCCAGAATACTTTGAGCAGGCAAGGTATTAATTAAGTAAGCTTGTTGAATGACGTCGCCTTTTATTTTAGAGCCGCTATTAATAATTGGCTCTCGCGCTCCTTTGTAGGTCAGGTTGCCGTTGATTTCCGCCGGCGGAGATACGGTGATGATGCCTTCTTCTTCCGAACGGATATTAACATTGCCTCCTACCTTGGCGGCAATTTTGGTTTGGCCGGCTCCACCGTCAATGTTGCCGCCGACAACGCCCTGAATTTCGGCCGTTCCCGAGCCAAAACCGACGCTCCAGCCGATGTTGGAATCCTCGCTGATACTAACGGTCCCGCCAAACAAAGAAGCGTTCTTGCCCACTTTTGCGTCTATCTCAATGGTTCCTCCCACTACCCGCACATTGCCGGCGATGTTTCCCTTAACCCTTATGGTACCGCCGGCGGCAAGCACGTCTCCTTGAACATCGCTGTTAATGTTGACCGTGCCCCCGACCACCACCACGTCACCATTAATCGTTCCATTAACATCAACCGTTTCTCCGGCCTGGACGAAGTTATCATTAATCACTTCATCTGGCCCGACGTAAACATTTTGTTGAAGATTAACGGAAATATCGGCCGCCTTACTTATTTTTGCCAGTGTCATCCTAGGTAATCCAATCGCCACGCTAACGCTGATAATGAATGTCCCGACTAGAAAAAATAATCCAAATTTTTTCATAGTTTTAAGCGGTTAATTATTTGTTAAACTGAAATAATTATATCATTTTTTTAAAAAAACTCCAATCCCAGAAAGTTGTCATTTTTAATCCGTTATGTTAATCTGGTTTAAGTTAATAAAATCCCATGATCTAGCAAACACCCATTCCAAACAACCTTCGCCGATGAATTCTGGCGTGGGTTTTATTTTATTTAAGTTTAAGTTAAGATGTAATTAGAAAGGATAAAAAATATGCTTAAATTAAGAAATACCGATCCCGAAATCGCCCAAGCGCTGGAGAGCGAATTGAACCGCCAGCGGAATGGAATTGAGTTGATTGCTTCGGAAAACTTCGTATCATTAGCCGTATTAGAAGCAATGAGCGCGGTTTCAACCAATAAATATTCCGAGGGATATCCGGGAAAAAGATATTACGGCGGCAACCAGTTTATTGATCAGGCGGAAAATTTGGCGATTGAACGCGCTAAAGAATTATTTGGATCCGAATACGCTAATGTTCAGCCGCATGCCGGATCGCAAGCCAATATGGAAGTCTATTTTGCCTTATTGGAGTTAGGCGATAAAATTCTATCGATGAACTTGGCGCACGGCGGTCACTTAACCCACGGAGCGCCGGTCAGTTTTTCCGGCAAGTTTTATAAAGTCGCATTTTATGGAGTAGAAAAAGAAACTGGAAGAATCAATTACGATGAAGTGAGAAAAACTGCTAAAAAAGAAAAACCGAAACTGATTTTAGCCGGCGCCTCGGCTTATCCGCGGGAAATTGATTTTACAAAATTTGGCGAGATCGCTAAAGAAGTGGGCGCGTATTTAATGGTGGATATGGCGCACATTGCCGGATTGGTTGCCGCCAAGATTCATTCTGATCCGGTCCCAGTTGCCGATGTAGTTACGACCACCACTCATAAGACATTGCGGGGGCCAAGAGGCGCCATGATTCTTTGCAAAGAAAAATATGCCAAGCAGATTGATAAGGCGGTAATGCCGGGAATGCAGGGCGGTCCTTTAGAACATATTATTGCGGCCAAAGC
>PFMD01000001.1 GCA_002784945.1 Candidatus Kerfeldbacteria bacterium CG_4_10_14_0_8_um_filter_42_10 | reverse complement strand
AAGGGAATTCCCTTATAAGCCGGGCCGAAAATCACGTCAAAATCAATGGTTTCTTCCGCCACCTTGGAGGCATAAAAATAGCCGAGTTTGTAGATTGAGGCGCCGGTGTTAAAATTGCCCGTGCTGAAAAAATAGGGGGATTTTCGGCCGCTTTTTAAGGTAAATTCCCCGAATTTTAACGCCTCGGACTTCACTAAAAAGTCGATAAATTCTTTTTTATAGTTTTGCATTTCTTCTAAGTTACTAATAAGTTTACTGCTTTATCTCCCCTCCTTGATAAGGAGGGGATTAAGGGGATGTAGAAAATCTTCTTTTACCTCACCTAACCTCTCCTTTTCAAGGAGAGGAACTCTATTTCCATTCCCTTAATTTTATCAAAAAACACGCCTTTGTTGAAAACCACGTTACCATTGATAATCGTCACTACAGGCCAGCCCTTAAGCTCCCGATCAGCATAAGGAGACCAGCCGCATTTGGTTTCCAGCTCGTTTTCGATCACCCGCCGCCTGGCGTTTAAATCTACTAATACCAAGTCAGCGTCATACTCTTCTTTAATTGCTCCTTTGTTTTTGATTTTGAATATCCTGGCGGGATTAGCGCTGGTCAGCTGAATTAATCGTTCCAGTCCCAGATTACCTTGGGAAACCGCGTTTAGTAGCAAAGGCAGCATTGTTTCTACTCCGGGCACGCCAGCAGGAGCATGCCAATAGTCTTTTTCTTTTTCCTCGCGGGTATGAGGAGCATGGTCCGTACCAATGGTATCCACTATTCCATTTTTAATTCCCTGCCAAAGCGCCTGGCGATCTTTCTCTGATCTTAAGGGCGGGTTCATTTTTACCCAATTGCCTTTTTTATCGTATTCCTCCTCGGTCAGAAAAAGATGATGGGGGGTCACTTCGCAGGTAACGGACAATCCTTTTTGCTTTGCCTGGGATATTAATTCCAATTCTTTGGCGGTGCTGACGTGGCAGAAATGAATCCGGGCTCCGGTTTGTTCCGCTAATTCCAGAAGCATTATTACTGACCGCGCTGCCGCTTCGGGTGCCCTGATTTCGGTATGGATTTTGGGATTGGTTTCATTTTTATATTTTTCTGTTTGTTCCTGAATAAGCCGTTCGTTTTCGGCATGCACCAGAAAAAGTTGCTTGCTTTCAGAAAAAAGCTCTTTTAAATCGGAAGGGTTGTTTAGTAAAAGATTTCCGGTAGAAGATCCGACAAACACCTTAATTCCTGCTACCCCTTTAATTTCTCGGGCTAAAGAGATATTTTCTGCAGTTGCTCCAAAGTGAAACCCGAAGTTGACCAGGCTTTTTTGCGAAACAAGTTTTCGTTTGGCGTCTAAGGATTCTTGATCAATTATTGCCGGACTAGTATTAGGCATGTCTAAAACGGTAGTCACTCCTCCCCTGGCGGCAGCGCGCGATCCCGTCAGCCAATCTTCTTTGTATTCAAAACCGGGCGACCGAAAATGGACGTGTCCATCAATTAGGCCGGGTAACAAAACCAGTCCTTGGCAATCGATTACCTCTTTGGAATCGCGGTGTTTTCCGATTTTAGCGATTAGGCCCGCTTTAATTAAAACGTCCGTTATCTGATTGTTAAGAAGGCAATTCTTTAGCGTTAAGCTCATTTAAAATACTCCTTCTTGCCGGAACCGCCGCGGTGGTATTTTCCGAATTCGGTGATTTTTCTTAAGGTAGCGCTCTCTATTACCGGGCCTTTTTGGCAGGTAGGCGCTCCGGTCCCGTCAACCGAGCAGGCTCCGCAAACTCCGATCCCGCATTTCATGTATCGTTCCACGCTGACTTGGGCGTTAACTTTTGCTTCTTCGCATAAATCAAACACCGCTTTTTCCATTTGTTCCTTTCCACAGCAGTATACTAAATCAATTTTTTCCTGTCTTAATATTTCTCGGAGCGGGTCAGTTACTACTCCTTTAGTTCCATACGATCCATCATTGGTAGTGGTATAGAGTTCTACTTTCAGCTTCTTTAGGCGTTCATTAAACAAAAGCAGATCTTGGGAACGGGCCCCGCTGATAAAATGGACTTTTACTCCTTCTTTAGCCAGTTCTTCCGCTAAAGTGGCCAAGGGAGCCACCCCATAGCCGCCGCCAACCATTACCACGTTTTTAGCGTCTTTTTCTTTCCAAAAAGGCCGGCCGTAGGGGCCTCTGATCCCCACGCGCTCGCCTTTTTTCTTTTGGAATAGTTCTTCCGTGAAAGCGCCGACCTTGGCAATTGATAGTCCGAACCCTTCGCCGGTATCATAAGCAATGCTGAACGGCTTTTCGTTGATTTCCGGCAGCCACAGCATTACAAACTGCCCGGGCCGGGAATTCAGCCGATAGTCAAAGTAAAAAGTATCCACATTGCTGGTTTCTTTTACCCGATCCACTATTTTCAGCATAACGGACTTATCTAATTTGTTTATCCAGTCATTCATGTTAATACTACTTTTCATTATTTTGATTACTTTTCCGATAATTGTTTTATTGTTATATTGCTTTATTGTTTCACGGTTACTTTTCAACAATTTAACAATAAAACAATATAACAATACTAATTATTAACAATTCCTACCATCTCTTTAATGCTGTTAAACCCTTCTTCCTCCATAAACGTTTTTATTTCTTCCGAAACCAAACGAAAAACTTCCACTCCGCGATAATAAACCCCAGTGCCAATCTGGACAGCCGACGCTCCCACCATGAACATTTCCACGGCATCCCGGCCGCAAGTCACTCCGCCACAGCCGATAATCGGAATTTTCACCGACTTGTAGATATCGGAGATACAACGGACGGCGATTGGGCGCAGCGCCGGGCCAGACACTCCTCCTTTGCCGAAATGGAGCACGGGCTTTCGGGCCTGAATATCCAAATGGATCCCCGGGCCCATGGTATTAACCGCGGTAATGGCATCGGCGCCG
>PFMD01000015.1 GCA_002784945.1 Candidatus Kerfeldbacteria bacterium CG_4_10_14_0_8_um_filter_42_10 | reverse complement strand
ACAGCAGTTTTCATATCGTCCGACCTGCCTGCGCCTGCGCACCGTAGCGCTTCGGCGCACAGGTGCGCGAAGCCGGAGCTTCGCTTCAGCCTATGCCGACCGAAGTCGTTGCTTCGGCTGACGCAGGTCGGCATAGGCAGGGCGCAGTCTCCGCCAGTGGCGCAATTGTCCGCCTCTGGAGGAGATCCGCCTTACCGTAGGCGCGATTTCGAAATCGCGCTTTCAAATTCAAGGTGGCGGAGAAACACAAGGTATAATACCTCGAGGCTTGCCTCGCTTCAATTCAATCCCGCTTTCGGGATTGGGGTCCAGAGCTTGCCCCGGGTTTAATACCTTTTATTGTCAATATAAATAGGCCAAAACTAATTTTCTTTGAGATATAGTAATCCTTAAGGAAAGTGTAGGGATTTATCATTTTTTTGAAAAAGGTTATAATGAGATGGTTACAAAACTATATCTGCTGCAACTTCATATTTTTGGCTGCGACTTCGTCAAACTGGCGCAAAAAGTCCTTTACCGTAATTCTATTACGCCTCAGGCCTTTTTGCTTGTTTTCCTAGTCTCGCTCAAAAATATTAAGTTTCGCTACGAAATATTTTTGTAACCATCTCAATAATATCAACATGGCTAAATTTACGACTGATAAATTAATCGAATTTCTTTTAAAAGAGTATACCGTCATTGCTCCTGTAGAAAAAGAAGGAGAGTTGTTGTTTCAGAAAATCGGTAATGCGCAAGAAGCATCTTCCTCTTTGCAAATACCCAAGAATTCTTTTAAACAGTTTTTGCTTCCTCACGAAGAAGTTCTTTTTAATTTTGCCGAAAATTCAAAAAAAGAGCTTGTTTCGCAGGCGATTTTTGGCATTTCCATTGTTGATCTAAAAGCCCTGTTGTTGTTTGACCAAATGTTTGCCAAAGACCCGCATTATCAGAATCGGAGGCAGAACACGGTCATTATCGGCCAATGCATTGTACCGGATGATCCCAAATTTTTGAGCATATTCGAAGAAAATGTGCTGGAACGTCTGAAGTTTGATATTTTTATTGACCGCTGCAAAAACGGAGATCCCAAAATATTCACCGGATCATCTTTGGGCCAAAAAATTTTAGATCGGCTTAAATTTTCCAATTACGAACACATTGATTTCAAAGGGGCGATTGAAGGAGGCAAGCTGGATGCCAAGTCCCAGAAGTTGAAAGAGCAAATCAAGAAGGTTGTTAATAATAAAAAATTCTGGGAAGAATTTGCCAAAGAATGCATCCTTTGCGGCAAATGCACCGTGGCTTGCCCAACTTGCTACTGTTTTGATCTAGTAGATGAAGGAGGGGAAATTTCTAAGAAGCAGTCAGGGGTTCGGAAACGAAGGTTGAGTTCCTGCTTTTATGAGGACTTTGCCTCAGTAGCCGGAGGAGAAAATTTCCTAAAAACCAAGGCGGAAAGATTGCGCAATTATTACATTCACAAATTCATCCGCACTCCCGAAAGAGAGCAGCTTCTAGGATGCGTCGGGTGCCTAAGGTGTTTTCGAGTATGCCCAGTCGGTATTGATATTAGAAAAATACTGGCGGCAGCAATGAAATATTAATTGTTATACGGCTTTATTGTTTTATTGTTAATCTAATCTTCATATCAAGCAATAAAACAATACAACAATAAAGCAATAAAGTTATGAAGAATCCTTACCAAAGTTATCCGGCTAAAATCACTAAAATTGTTTTGGATGCTCCCGAAACAAGAGCTTTCACTTTTCGTTTTCAAGATGCCAAAAGACAGGCCGCTTTTAAATTCATTCCCGGCCAATTCCTTATGGCGGGTCTGCCCGGGATTGGCGAAATCCCCGTGGGAATCAACTCTCCCACTTATCAAAAAAAATTCTTGCAAATAACAGTCCGAGGAGTAGGAAGGGTTAGTAAAGCCATCCAGCACAAAACCGTTGGGTCTATTCTTTGGGTCAGGGGACCTTACGGAAACGGCTGGCCCATGGAAAAAATTAAAAAGAAAAACCTGGTGGTGATTGCCGGCGGCTTGGGAATTATTCCCTTAAAGCCGTTAATTGACGAAGCCAGCCATAGTGATTGGGGAAAGAAAATTCAGGTGCAGGTATTTTACGGCTCGCGCAATTTTGAGAATTTGCTCTTTGAACCTCAATACAAAAGATGGAACAAGTTCTATCGTACCCAGATTATTCTTGATACTGCTTCTGGGCGCTGGCGAGGAGAAGTGGGCCGAATCACTGATTTGCTGGATAAAAATCAATTGCCCCATGATGCGATAGTAACTGCTTGCGGCCCACCCATTATGTACAAATTCCTAACTCCCAAATTACTGGAAAAGGGATTCAAAGCGGAAGACATTTATTTGTCTTTAGAAAGAAAAATGTATTGTGCCATAGGAGTATGCGAACACTGCGCCATTGGCGATAAATATGTCTGCAAAGACGGTCCTATTTTCAGCCTAGCTGAAATTAATCAAATGCCTAAAGCTTTTTAAATTGTTATATTGTTTTATTGTTATCGGTTAATTAGCAATATAGCAATACAACAATATAACAAATAATAATATATGTGCATCACTATTCCAGCCAAGATAATCCAAAAAAATAAAAATCAGATAGTCGCACTTAGCCGCGGCCGGAAAATTAAAATTAAACCAATCGGGCTTGCCGGCCTGAATAAAGGTAGCTGGATACTAGTTTATGGCGATATTCCCTTAAAAAAAATATCAGAGAAAGAAGCTAATGAAATAGAAAAAATATTAACCAATGATCGAAAAAATTAAAAACATCCCCAATCTTCAAAAAGGCATCTTGCTTGCCTTTGGCGCCGCCTTAGTCAGCGGAGTAGCTAATTTTGTAAATAAAAGCGGCGTAACCGCGGTAAAGGATCCCTTTGTTTATACTACCATTAAAAATCTAATTACTGCGGGTCTGCTTTTGGCAGTTCTCTTGCTTTTCAAAAACATCAAGCAATTAAAAGCGCTAAAAAAACAGGATTGGCTGAAGCTAACCGTAATTGGTCTAATCGGGGGCGGGATCCCGTTCCTATTATTCTTCAAAGGTTTGAGCTTAACCTCAGCCGGCAGCGCTTCGTTTATCCATAAAACCATGTTTGTTTGGATCGCGCTATTTGCTTTACCTTTTTTGAAAGAGAAATTCCACTGGTACCAGTATGGCGCTTTAGGCATTCTGTTCTTGGGCAATTATATTTTGGTCGGTCCGAAAGCCTGGGGTTGGGGAGCAGGAGAATCGCTGATATTAATCGCCACTCTGTTTTGGGCAGCGGAATTTATTATCGCTAAAAGAGTTTTGAAAAAAATTCATCCTAATATCGTCGCTTGGGCCAGAATGTCAATCGGTCTCGTCTTTTTATTACTCTTCTTGTTTTTTACCGGACGGATTAGCGTCTTGGCTGCTGTTTCAGTGGCGGGCTGGGGCTGGTCGTTGCTCACCGGATCAATCCTTCTGTTATTCGTTTTAAGCTGGTATCATGCGTTAAAAAGAGCGCCGGCCACTCTGGTAACGTCAGTTTTGGTTTTTGCTTCTCCCATTACCACTTTATTGGACGAATTATTTAGAAAACAGCAACTGTTGTTTAACAGCGCCATCGGATCGTTAATCATTATAATCGGAATAGCTATCTTTTCACTGGCATTGGTTAGTGATACTAGAAAGAAAGAACTAGTAGTAAATTCTTATTAATTGGATAGCATGATAATCACCAAGATACAAGAAACAAGATACAAACAATATTCAATAACCAATTTTCAATTATCAAAAACTTCAGAAAAAAGCAATGTTTGGAAATTGGGCATTAGAAATTATTTGGTAATTGTATCTTGTGTCCTTGTATCTTTAATGACTGAACTCTAAAATTATGGAAGGATTAATCACCTGCGCCCGCTATGCCTATAGCCCTAATCAATTAGGCTACTGCGGCCCGGACAAAAATGAAAATTTACAAGGGTATCTCTCAGCCAATATCCAGGATGCGGGATTGAAGGAGATTCTGGTGGATTTTCAGACACTTAAACCATACCTTACTTTTATTTCCCGCGCGAACCGGATACCCGATGCTTTTGATCAAAGAGTGGTAGAGGCTTATTGGATCGGAAACAGTCTTTTGAAAAATATTTCGCCCAACGATTTTTACCGCTATCTCAATGACGGTTTGAATCTGCCCAAAAAATTAAATAGAAAGTCGTTAGGCTATCTTTACGATAAATTACCGTTAGGCGCCAGACCGCACCACTCTTTTCATGTATTGAATATTTTCCGCCGAACCGGCCATGTATTTATTGAACATACTGTCGAGACGATGGATAATTGCTGTATTAATTGGGGTAAAGTCATAAAAATTATGCCCGAAAAATTGCTGATTCAATATCATCCTTTAGTTCTGGAGCAGGGAAAATTAACCAAAGGAGATTTTTGTCAGAAGGAAATTTCTTATCTTAGCGATGGCTCGCCGAAATTAAATGAGGGAAATTTAGTAACCTTCCACTGGAATGCCGCCTGCGAGAAGATTGATCCGATTCAAGCTCGAAATCTTGATTTTTATACCAGACAGGCGATTGATTTAGCTAATCTGACTATATAATTGTCATATTGCTTTATTGTTTTATTGTTGGAACTTAAACAAGTAACGATAAAACAATAAAGCAATAACTAATTGGAATGAAAAAAGAAAAAAGAAAAAAAACTAAATCAACAAAAAACAGAAAAAAACCGGTTGTAGCTTTCTTAAGCCTTTCCGGCTGTGAAGGATGCTCTTTTGCCATGCTTGATTTAGGCGGTGAATTTTTCAACGCCTTGGTGTATCACTACAAATTAGGTGAACACCACTTTCTGGAAGAGATGAAACAAAAAACGCATTATGACATCTGCTTTACGGATGGCTCCTGCCTTACCAAAGAAAACCTCCAGGTTCTAAAAGAAATGCGCCAGAAAACCGATTTTCTAGTGGCGGTCGGAAGCTGCGCCGCCTTGGGAGTGGTTCCGGTAATCAAAAACTTCACCAATAAAAAACAAAAGGCCAGATATGTGTATCCTCAAAAAAAGCAGCTATTCAATCCGGACATCCATCCTATTTCCCGTTACGTCAAAGTAGATTTAGTAATCCCGGGGTGTCCGATTGATAATAAAGAGTTTTTGAAACTGTTTACTGACGTGGCCCAAGGAATCATTCCGGCCTTATCCCACCGCCCGGTTTGTTATGAATGTCAGACCAATAATAATCCTTGCGTGCTTCAGCGCGGCGAACCCTGCTTAGGGCCGGTGATTCAGGGCGGGTGCAACGCGGTATGCTTGAACAGCCGTTACTACTGCCGGGGCTGCCGGGGAATAATCCCGGATCCCGCTTACCATGACGCCGTAAAAACTCTCAACCGAAAATTGGAACGGCTGATCGGAAAGAAGGCTTTGCGCCACATTCTCCAAATTTATGGAATCCAAGAAGATTGGCTGAATAAGATATAGTTTATAGTAGGTGGCACGCAGCTTATGGCTAATGGCTTATGGCACGTGGCGAATAGTTGCAAGTTGCTAGTCGCAAACTAAGTTAATTGAATAATTGCTATATTGTTTTATTGTTAAATTGTTCAATAATCACACAAAGCAATCGTAAACAATAAAGCAATATAACAATTTAAAAATAAAACCTAATAAGCTAACAAGCTACCAGCTAAGAAGCTAATGAAAAAACGCATCAAATTAAAACATATCGCTAAAATTGAAGGCCATGCCAGTTTGATTACTGATTTGGAAAGCGGCGAAATCAACCGCGCGCGCTTTCGTACTTTAGAAGGGGCCCGGCTGATCGAGGGAATTTTGGTAGGGCGTAATTATCAAGAAGCGCCTTTGATTACCGCGCGCATCTGTGGCGTTTGCCCGGTAGTCCACAATTTGGCCAGTATCAAGGCAATTGAGGATGCTTTAAAAATAAAAGTAAGCGAAAAGACAGCGGCGCTTCGTAAATTGATGATGCTGGGCCAGTTCATTCAAAGCCACAGCTTGCATCTTTATTTCCTAACCTTACCCGACTATTTTAAAATGGAGAACAGCCTGAAACTGCTTAAAGATTTTCCCCTCGAGACCAAACAAGCGTTAGAAATCCGCGCCTTTGGCAACAAATTAATTGAGGTAATCGGAGGCAGAGCGATTCATCCTATGAACTCTGCCGTGGGTGGATTCATGAAAGAACCTTCCCGGCCAGACTTGAAGGAACTTTCCCAACAAATTGATCCATTATTGAAAATAGGAACAAAACTGACTAAACTTTTTTATGAGTTGGAATACCCCAAATTTTCCCGTAAGACGGAATACATAGCGGCCAGTAATCCGAAAGAATACGCTATTTATGACGGCCAATTGAATTCCACCATTGATCGCAAAATTACTAAAGAAAAATTCATCAAAGAAGTGGAAGAAAGCTATTCTGACGGGCAGTTAATCAAAAAAACCAAACTTAAAGGCAAAATCTACATGGTCGGCGCTTTAGCGCGGCTCAATCTGAATCGGAACAAACTAAGGCCGGGCGCCCAGGCACTGCTTAAAAAAACAAGAATTCCGTTTCCCTCTGACAATACCTTTCATAATGTATTGGGGCAGATGATTGAAATCGTACATTGTTTAGAAGAATCTCAATTTTTAATTAAAAAATATCTAAACTTGAAGGGATCTACGGCGATCAAGAAATATTCGATTAGAGCGGGGAAGGGCATTGGAATGGTCGAAGCGCCGCGCGGAACCCTATTCCATGTTTACGAAATTGACCAGTATGGTTATCTGAAAAACGTCAACCTTATTACTCCAACCGCTCAGTTTGTGAATAACTTGGAAGAAGACATTAAAGAATTTCTTCCTAATATTCAAGACATCTCTTCTCCGGCCTCCCGCCGAAAAATAAAAATGCTGGTCCGAGCCTATGATCCTTGCATGACCTGCGCCACCCATTAATGTAAAATCTATAATTTATAATGCATAATGAAAGAGTTCAAGAACTATAAAGATTTAGATATTTGGAAAAAGTCATTTGCATTTGGACTAATGATTTTTGATTTATGTAAAAAGATACCAGATAATTCCGTAAACAGAGTCTTGATTAATCAAATTATTCGTTCCGTAACCTCAATTGCTGGTAATATTGCGGAAGGTTCGGGTGCTTCTACAAAAAAAGATTTCATTAATTACTTGAATAATGCTAGGAAATCAGCTATAGAAACTGATAACTGGCGAGTTTTTATATTTAAAACCAATCAAATCGCAAGTTCTTCTAAAGAAATGTTAAAAGCAAAATCAGAAGAGATTATCAGAATTTTAACAACAATTATAAAAAATTCAAAAAAATAATTTTAAATTATACATTATAAATTATAAATTTATCCATGCATGACCTATTAGCGGCCAAAGACATTTTAGACGCCGCTCTAAAAGAAGCAGAGCGGAAAAATCTCAAAAAAATTACTAAACTGGTAATAGAATTGGGTAAGATTATTGACCACGGCGAGGGAATTTCCCAAGAAAATCTGGAATTCAATCTAAAAATGGTTGCCAAAGGTACTCTTGCCGAAAATGCCCAAATCGTGATAAAAGGAATTAATCAGCCGGTGGTTCGTTTAGTGGAACTGGAAGGAGAGTAACGCTCTTTACTTAGAGGAGGGCATATGGCCTGCATGGACCCAGTTGTGAGAAGGGATTTCCATTGTTCCAACTGCGAAGAGGCGCTTTGCTTAACCGACCATGAATTCTACTTCTTGGTAGGAAAAGTGGTAAGATGCCCCTTTTGTAATGCGGAATTTCTGCTTTGGGAATGTTGCACTGAACAAGGAGCAACCTTTCTGACCGTCCAAAATCTAAAAGTGCCTACAGTAAGAGGGATAAGGTATTATTATCATTAGGCGAGAAATACGAAATGTTCTCTCCTGTTTCATTTCATGCCCGTAATATTTAGTATGACTAGCTAGCAGATGATGCTATAATATTTCTATGGCAAAAAAACCAATTTTTTTATTTGATTTTGACGGAGTGATCGCGGACACTTTAAATGAAGTGTGCCAGACTTTTGATATTTTCTTCAAACGACTAGGCCTGATTCAACCAAATCGCGAGGAGGTCCGCTTAATGTATAAAAGGAATATTCATGATTCTTTAAAAGAAAGAGGAGTAACCGAGGATAATTTTAAGGATTTATGGGCGCTAATCAGATCCCGGGAAAAAGAGGTTGAAAAGAGAATCAGAATGTATCCTCATATGGCTGAATTACTCAAGAAACTCAGCAAATATAATATTTATATTGTCAGTTCCAGCTCAACGAAGGCAATAGAGTCATATGCGAATCGAATGGGGTTTGGCCAATACCTTAAAGCAATCTTAGGCGCGGAAGCAGAAGTATTCAAAGTTAAAAAAATAAACAGAATTTTGAATGATGAAGGAGTAAATCCCAAAGAGGCCTATTTTGTGACAGATACGGTTGGAGACGTAATAGAAGGTAAGAAAACGGGTGTTAATACAATTGCGGTTGCGTGGGGGTATCATAAAAAAGAAGAGCTGGAAAAAACATCACCTGATTATCTTTTTAATGCGCCAGAAGAACTAATCAAAACAATTACCGATCTATGCAAAATTTCCGAGTAATAAAAACAGACCAAAAATCCAAAGCCCGCCGGGGAATACTAACAACTACTCATGGCAAAATTCAAACTCCTTTTTTTATGCCAATCGCTACCGCCGGCGCCGTAAAAACAATTACTCCCGAAGAAGTGAAAGAATGCGGCGCTCAAATTATTCTATCCAATACTTATCATTTAATGTTGCGGCCGGGGATGCCGGTAATTAGAAAGGCCGGTGGTTTGCATAAATTTATGAACTGGCCTGGGCCGATTCTGACTGATTCCGGCGGATACCAGGTGTTCAGTCTTTCCAAAATTAGAAAAATCAAAGACAACGGCGTGGAATTCCAATCCCATTTAGACGGCTCAAAGCATCTCCTCACTCCCGAAAAGGCCATTAAGATCCAGGAGACTCTTAATTCAGATATTATGATGGTTCTGGATGAATGCCCGAGGTATCCTACATCCCGAGATTATGCTAAAGAATCAATGAATTTAACTACTAAATGGGCGTTAAGGTGTAAAATATACCATCAGAGATCGAAGATCGGAGATCAAAGATCGAAAAATTTGCTTTTTGGTATAGTTCAGGGATCAGTTTATAAGGATTTACGGATAAAACACGCGAAAGAATTGGCGAAAATCTGTTTTGACGGGTATGCCATCGGCGGACTGGCCGTGGGCGAACCGATCGAAAAAATGTACCAGGTTTTGGATTGGGTGGTCCCTGAATTACCCGAGGATAAACCCCGCTATCTCATGGGAGTGGGCAAGCCGGAGCAGGTTGTCGAAGCGGTAAAGCGAGGAGTGGATATGTTTGATTGCGTTATTCCGACGAGGAATGCCCGGCACGGGTTGTTGTATAAATTCTCCGCCAAAGGCGGATGGGCCTCTGGCCCAAAAAGGCAAAAGGCAAAAGGCAAAGTTGCAATTAAAAAGGCAAAATTTTACGAAGAGATACGCATTCAAAAATCGCAATTTCGTTTGGATATGAAGCCGGTTGATCCATTTTGCGAATGCGAATTGTGCCAAAATTATTCGCGGGCGTATTTAAGGCATTTGTTCATGTCGAATGAGCCGCTGGCCTTGCGGCTTGCCACTTTGCACAACATCAGTTTTTATCTGCGGTTGATGGAATTGATCAGAGAAAACATATAGATTTAGTTTTAAAGAATAGCAGTTTGACTTTTAAATAGTCTCGTCTTAATATATGTGTAATGGGCTTCCTCTTTGAGGGGGCTTTTATGTCTATTTAGTATAGAACTCTCACTATCTCCACCTGAAAGCGAAGATGCGCATCTTCGCTTTCAGGTGGACCATCGTAATCCTCTACAATCAAAACAATGAAACAATCCGAAGCATTATCAATCCTAAGAACCGGCGCGAATGTTTTTTTGACCGGCGAGCCGGGATCAGGCAAAACGCACGTGATCAACGAATACGCGGCGTATTTGCGCGAACATGAAGTTGAGCCGGCCGTTACCGCTTCTACCGGTATTGCCGCTACGCATATCGGCGGATTTACCATTCATTCCTGGAGCGGCATCGGAATAAAAAGAAAACTGGAAAAACATGATTTAGCGGGAATCGCGGCTAACCGGCGGATCGTTAAGCGTGTTGCCAATGCTAGCGTTCTGATTATTGACGAGATATCAATGCTCCAGCCGGAAACGCTTAATATGGTTGATGCGGTCTGTCGGAAAATCAAGGGAAGCTCGGTTCGCGAATCGAGCCTACTGCCTTTCGGAGGCATGCAGGTAATATTAGTCGGCGACTTTTTCCAGCTTCCTCCGATCATAAATAATTATCCAAGTAACGACGAACAATTATCACTGGCTAAAAATAACGCTCGTTTCTGCTATGATTCTGCTGCCTGGCAGAAAGCCGAGCCGGTCGTTTGCTATCTTAGCGAGCAGTACCGCCAGGATGACGTTGCCTTCTTATCGATGCTTTCGGCTATCCGCCGCAATGGTTTCAGCGAAGAGCATTTATGTCATATCCAAACGAGAAAAATTAATCATTCAGACAATTTATCCGGTATACCAAAGCTTTTTTCCCATAACGTTGACGTGGACCGCGTTAACGGTGAGATGCTCGCTAATCTTTCTGGAAAGCAATGGATGTTTAGTATGATTTCTCAGGGAGCCGAGGCGTTGACAGCCTCTCTTAAAAAGGGCTGCCTTTCGCCGGAAAAACTTTGTCTTAAAATAGGAGCAGAAGTGATGTTTACCAAAAATAGTCCTAGCGGCCGGTTCGTGAACGGCACGTTGGGGGTAGTGGAAGATTTTGACCAAACCAGCGGTTATCCGGTTGTCCGAACGAAAAACGGAAAAAGGATAGAAGTAGAACCGATGGACTGGAATATTGAGGAAAATTTTAAAATCCGTGCCACCATTACTCAGCTTCCTTTGCGCTTGGCCTGGGCGATAACCGTGCATAAAAGTCAGGGCATGACTTTGGATGAGGCGGTAATGGATTTAAGCGGTGTCTTTGAATACGGCCAGGGTTACGTGGCGCTTTCGCGCGTGCGGAAACTATCAGGGCTACACGTTCTTGGCTGGAATGAACGAGCGTTTTTGGTACATCCGGAAATTGCCGCCAAAGACAAAGATTTCCGTTTCGCTTCGGCCCAAGCCGCCGCGCTTTTCTCAAAAATGGCGGAAAAAGAACTGAAAATTAAACACGATAAATTCATAACCGCTTGCGGCGGAACATTGAAAATAATATCGGATCGACAAAAAGGTCTTTTGCGCCGGAACGGAAAAATAAACACTTATGAACAAACATTGGCTTTTTGGCGGAACGGCAAGAATACCATGGAAATTTCCAATGAGCGCGGCCTTAAAGAATCAACAATTCTTAATCATATTGAAAAACTTATTCAAAGAGGCGCCATTGACAGCAAAGATTTTCCGCGGCTTTTGACCCCGGCGCTTAAGCGCGAAAAAGGAAAAATCCAGGCGGCTTTCCGCGAACTGGGCAGGGAAAGACTTGGGCCGATATATGAAAAATTCGGTGGAAAATATTCCTACGACGATCTGCGGATTGCGAGGATGACATTAGCGCAAGAATAGCCGGTTTATGAATGCCAAATATTAAATAGATCTTAGATGGTCACCTTGGATTTTACCTGCAGTTATTGATTATCCTGAGAGCGGGAGTATAACGAAATGTAAAAAAGAAGCCCTATTGCTCTCAGATGTTCTTTTATGCAATACTTTGGTCTTATTTGACATCTATTATAGCGGTGTTAAAATAAGGATTACTATTTAAAGCCTGAATATGGATAAAAAAGATTTAAAACAAATTAGAATAGAAATAGCAGAAGTAATTGAGGATAACATCAATCCCCATTTTGAAGATATTCAGAAAGATGTCCAAGAAATTAAAACCAATATGGTAACCAAATCATATCTTGATGATAAATTAGCTGAATTAGAAGGTGGAATGGTGGCAAAACTACGCAAAGAAGATCGGAAAGTAAATCGATTGGTAGAAATATTGCAGAAAAAATCTTTATTAACCAAGGAGGACGTAAAACAACTGGAAGAACTAAAAGTATTCCCCAAAATATCTCAAGGTCAAAGCTAGGGCAATCTTGAATATAAAAAGGCCAGAAAAGCATCCAAGGCTTTTTTTGTTTTCGGAAATATGTTAAAATAAAGAAAATGTAATATCCAATAGATTATTAAAATTTAACTGGTGAAAAAAAATCTATTAATCATTGTAATAATCATCCTAGTCATTGCCGCAGGCGGTGCTTATTTTGTTTTTTTTAGAGGGGAAAATACAGCCAATACCAATACTAACCAAAACCAACCTATTTTGAATCTAAATCAGAATTCAAACGAAAATACCAATGCCGATATTGATGATATTAATGCCAATCAAAATAGCGCGATAACCACGGAAGAAGTAACCGTGCAGGGAATGATATTTTTGAAGGGTTATAAAACGCCCAGTGAATCATATGGTATTTCTACCACTGATGGTCACGAAATAGGTTTAGGCAAATACGATTCCATGAAAGAACAGTTTCGGCCCTACATCGGCGAGCAGGTCAAAGTGACTTTCGAAACAATCTGTCGGAGCACCAACCAAGATTGTTGCCGAACCCTCTTTTACTATTGCGGGATGGTCAAATCCTGGGAACCGGTGGAGAAGTAGGAGATTATCATCGCTATACGCACGAAGACGCGAATACGTATTCGCGCCTTCAATAATTTATAAGCTAAAATTAGCCAAAAATAGAACGATACTACATAGTAGTATCGATTTTTTGATTTATATTAAAGAATTTTTTAGCCATAAAGTCAAAATTGACAAAAATCCATGCATAAGGCCATAAACATATTGCACTCCTTGAAGCCGTAAGAATTCATGGAGTTTTACAATAAAACACACTGTAAGTATACAGGGATTAAGGGCTTTT
>PFMD01000072.1 GCA_002784945.1 Candidatus Kerfeldbacteria bacterium CG_4_10_14_0_8_um_filter_42_10 | reverse complement strand
ACATAGCTGTCCAAATGCCGTAAGCCGCCACGGCTAAAACTATTACCACGGCTATTATCCAGATGGTCTGGTTTGGTTTTTGGTTTGGTTGGAGTTGTTGGTTATTCATATTTTTTTGGGTTAAATAGTTATTATGATGCTTTTGATAATATAAATAATGCTAAAGCCCCCCAGTAATTTCAAATGTGCCAAGCATAGTCAAATAAATATTTCTGAAATCGTTTTTGGTCAGCGTGTTTTCGTCGTTAGTATGTACATAGTATTGGCCCTGAATAAATACAGTACGATTACCAGGAACCGGGGCATAAACCTGTTCTATATCATCGTAATCTTCGTAATTCCCATACCCTGTTACATTACCAAGTTCATATGAAGAATAGAAGCCCTCAGGTACATTTGCGAGAACGGTCTGGAGTGACTTAAAATCTGTGCTGTACCCAATGTGAGCTGGGAATGCGTTATCGTAAGGGATTTCTGGATCAAATTCATAAAATGTGCAGCACTCAGGCCTGAATCCGACTGTGTAGTCTTGATATTCTACCGCTTCCCAGTCACTTGGATACTTTATTGTAAATTTCCGTAAATCATTTTCATATAAATTCCATTCTGAAGTATCAATATCTTCCAATACAAACGGTTCCTCTTCTTCTGGCTCTTCTAGGATCGGCTCTTCAATTTCTATCATCCTGAATGTCGAAAGCAAGGCTTTAAACTGATCAAGCGGCAGGGTATTAAAGTTTCTGTTGCGAAATGCCATACCAGTAATAACATCGTGATTCAAATTAAATATCGCTCCTGTATCTTCGCCGTCCGCAAAATCCGCTTTTACTAATATTCCTTCCGTATTTATTGCCTGTATTTCATTCAATAAAATGACTGGTTTTGTTTGATCCGGCGGAGCATCAGGCCAATCAGATTTGGATAATAACATTAAGTAACCAGAGTCTATTTTCGTATAACCACAGGTATGCAAAAAATCAGCTTCTTCGTTCGGATAATAATAGTCAGAAGACGCTCCGCCAAAAGTTAATTCGATTGCACCCATTGTAAAAGAACCGCCAAATTTTTTGCCGGTTTCTCCATCACTGATTTCTCCGCTAGCTACACTGCCAAAGCTTGATGGATATTTAAAGCTAAAACCCAATTCCATGTTTGTGAAAGTCTCCCAATCAGATGTATCTATATTGTCATTGCCATTTGTATTAGTATTTGCGGTAAGATTCGTATTTTGGTCGGCAAGCGCAACGTCCACAGTGGAATTAGTGTTTAAATTATCATTGATATTTATGTTTTCGTCTAATACAGTATTGGTATTTAAATTTACTTCTACGTTGGCATTAGTATTAGCGGCGTTGGCATTTTCGTTAACAGTAGAATTGATATTAACGCGATTAATATTATTAGTACTCGCATTTTTATTACTATCTTCACTGGCTAAAGCCATCCAAATTCCATAAACGGCAACGGCTGAGACAACTACTATAAGAACTGTCCGGATGGTTTGTTTTTTAGGTTGTTTTGACGGCTGGGATTGCTTATTTTCCATTGTTTTTCTCCTTTTTTAAATAAAACAAACGGCTCTTGAGGCCGCCCAATATTTAGTTTTAGATTGTACTTTTATTGTAGATTACGGAGAAAAAGACGTCAACTGTGGATAACTATTGATTCGAATTTCTAATCTTAGCGGAAATTTTGAATCAAGGTTTAAAATTTGTAATTTGGTATTTAGGATTTGTTTCGAATTTCGATATTAGTGCCTCGTATTGTATCATTTGACCGGCATGGTAATCGTAAAAGTACTTCCCTTCCCCTTGCCCGGGCTTTCTGCCACGATGGAACCGCCCATTTCCTCAATCATTTACTAACAAGAGCTCGCTATAGGATTTACTTACTTTTCTGTACTTGGTAAGTTCCAACATCTTTATCACAACCTGATGTTCTTTTCTAGCTAATCGATAGCCATTCACAACTATAGTTTCAATTTCCAAGAATCTTCCTAATCCGGAGACTGAATCAATATGGATTCTTGTATGTTTGTATATCCAAACTAGTCTTAATTTTCTCACTATTACTTTTTGTTCCAGGACTGTTTTTAATAATGACTTCATTTGCGGCAATTGTTTCTTGGAAAGTTCAATAATTCGGTAATTAGATATCTTTGAAATTTTCCTAGTTGGTCTTTGGTAAAATATTAATTCAAACTTATTTTTGTTAATTTCACGTATTTTTATCCGGCCATTAGAACATTGATAATAAGTATCAATCTGTTTCAATTTTGATTCAAATCTAGCTCCGATTTTTTTTAGTAGAGAGATAACATGTTTAAGACTGTCTAATTTTATCTTAAGTTCAATATTTTTCATATTCATTTATATGTTTTATAGCATCAGCTGCCCCTTCGAATAATAATTTTCCCTTATCTTCTATTAGTTTTTTTAGCAACTCCATCTGTCCTTCTTTTTCGATTCGGTAAAATACATTTTTATCGGGCATCCAGTGAGGCTGCATTCTCTCTACATTAAGGTTGGATACTTGTTCCTGAGTTAATAGAGGACTATTAAGATCCTTTAAATATAACGGCCCTGAGTAGTAACAACTTGCGTGTCTCTTAGTAGAGTCAATAATTCTATTAAGTTCTTCTTCAGAAATTGTCGGTAATAATGGTCGTATAGCAACCAAGGTCCTAACCCCAGCTTCATGTACTGAGGCTAGTGTTTCCACCCTTTTCTCGGGAGCAGGTGCTTTTGGTTCCCATTCCTCAGCTGAATCAAAGCAGGGAAGTGACATTGAAAAAAACAATGAGTTATTGTTTTGGCGTAATTTCTCATCTACACCCTTCAACTGCCTTATATAATCTGGAGATAAGAATGATTTTGTTACTACAGAAATATCTTTTTTAAAAACTAATAATCCATTTAGTATCTCGAGGGCATTTTGTTTTGATTGGAAAAATTCAGTATCACAACCCAACATTATTAACTTAAT
>PFMD01000055.1 GCA_002784945.1 Candidatus Kerfeldbacteria bacterium CG_4_10_14_0_8_um_filter_42_10 | reverse complement strand
ATCCAGCATGGCCATGGACGCTACATCGCTCAAGGCGCTGGAATCAAGGCCGGTTACCGAACCCTCTAAGGTCAGGTCTCCATATATCTTGACATCGTCATTGAGCTTAATCGGATAATCGTCTCCCGGGCCTTCCGTAGCGCCGCGGAAAATAGTGCCGTCGATTCGAACGTTGTCGCCAAAGGTCACGGGATTGTTAACCCCACTATTAGTGGTTTCGTTGACGATAGTCCCATTGAAAAAGGTAACTCCGCCCTCCCCCTGGCTGCCGACCTTAAGATAAGGCACGGCAATGCCATCGCTGTAGTTTTGGATCGCCCAGGCAAAATTGGCACTAACCAAAACGGCCAGAGCGATTCCGGTTAGAAAAGCAAATTTTTTCATTTTATCACCTCCTTTCTTTCCTGTAGGCACGAATATATATTCGCGCCTTCTTTTATTAATATACCAAAATTCAGAAAAAATTGCGAATAACTATTGACATTCATTGTTAAACATGCTATTGTTATCCGTTAGTATTCACTAACAAAAAATAATACAAATAAATATAGTTCCCTTTAATTTCAACTAATGAGGTGTGAAAATGCGCTATCTGCTTTGCTGTCTCATGGCGGTATTCCTGTTCACCGCCGCGGCTTTGCCCGCCAGTTACGTCATTCAGCCCGGTGATTGCTTGTACAAACTTTCACCAAAGCTCGGTT
This sequence comes from Candidatus Kerfeldbacteria bacterium CG_4_10_14_0_8_um_filter_42_10, assembly GCA_002784945.1. Lineage (GTDB taxonomy): Bacteria > Patescibacteriota > Patescibacteriia > UM-FILTER-42-10 > UM-FILTER-42-10 > UM-FILTER-42-10. The sequence continues at coordinate 11,935 of PFMD01000055.1, read as the reverse complement.
TCAGCGTCAGTGAACTGTGTCTAATGAACGACCTCAACACTGCCGGAAACAAGTGGATTTATGCCGGCGACACACTAGTGTACCTGACTCAGCAGGACATCAATGACGCAATCTACTGGTGCGACAAAAGAATGATCGAACTACCACCAGTAGATGAAAACTTTCGGCACTTTCAGTACACCAAAGAAGATCTCCGTAGCGGTAAATTACGCTTCTCAATCTACGAACCCTCCGGCACCCATTACACATCCGTGCTGTGCTTCGCCCAAGCCTGGCGCGATTTCTGCCAAACGCACTACAGCAATAACCGCCATCCAGAACTGCAACCCGGTGAAATCTGGTTGACCAATACTTCACCTTATAGTTTCGCCAATATTCCTTGGTCTACCAAACGGATGGGGAGAATCGCGTACGGCATGCGTGGAAATATGGTAAATCCTAAGGAGGGCGTTAAGCCAGTTTTCGTCAAGCGGTCCGAGCTTGAACAACATGGCGTAAGTATAGATACGCTGATAATGATAAACGAGGGGATTTATTGAACAATGTTCCTCTCATTTCCCATTCCGCTCCTCCTTTCGCTCATTTTCGCCGCCAGGCACAACTCTGGCGGTTTTTTTATTAATGCAGGCGAGGATATATATCCTCGCCTGCATGCTTAAGTTATTTCAAAACCTTTTTCAAAAATTGACCGGTATAAGATTTTTTCACTTTAGCCACTTCGGCGGGAGTGCCTGCGGCGACTAAATAGCCCCCTTTGTCTCCCCCTTCGGGTCCTAAATCAATAATCCAGTCCGCCGATTTGATCACATCCATATTATGCTCGATGATTAAAACGGTATTCCCTTTATCGACCAACTGGTTAAGGACGTTCAAAAGACGCTTAACATCTTCAAAATGCAATCCGGTGGTTGGCTCGTCTAGAATATAGAGTGTTTTGCCGGTGGAACGGCGGGAAAGTTCGGTAGCCAGTTTGACCCGTTGGGCTTCACCGCCCGAAAGCGTGGTGGCATTCTGCCCCAGCTTGATATAACCCAATCCCACGTCTTCTAAAGTTTGTAACTTTTGTTTGATCGCCGGAATGTTGCTGAAAAACTTAGCGGCTTCTTCCACCGTCATATTCAGCACATCGGAAATGTCTTTACCTTTATAATGAATTTCCAAAGCTTGCTGGTTATAGCGTTTGCCGTGGCATTCTTCGCATTCCACAAAAACATCGGGCAGAAAATGCATTTCAATTCTGGTGACACCGTCGCCCTGGCAAGTTTCGCAGCGTCCGCCTTTGACGTTAAAACTAAACCTTCCTGCTTTGTAGCCCCGGATTTTGGCTTCGGGAATTCTGGTAAAGATATCGCGGATGTAAGTAAATACGCCGGTATAAGTGGCCGGGTTGGAACGGGGCGTGCGGCCGATGGGCGACTGGTCAATATTAATCACTTTGTCCAAAAGATCGATTCCTTCGATCCGATTGTGCTTTCCCGGCAGGTCTTTCGCCTGATAAAAATGCTGGGCTAACGCTTTGGCCAGAATTTCCGTCATTAAGGTGGATTTTCCTGATCCGGATACTCCGGAAATGCAGACAAATTTTCCCAGGGGGATGGTAACGTCAATATCTTTCAGATTAAACTCCGAGGCTTGGCGAATGATTAAATGCTTGCCGTTGCCCTTTCGATATTTCCGAGGAGACTGGATTTCTTTTTTTCCGGAAAGGTACTGCCCGGTCAAGGATTTTCTGTTGGCGGCAATAGCCGCTGGTTTCCCTTGGGCCACTACTTCTCCGCCGTGCTCGCCCGCTCCGGGGCCAATGTCAATTACTTCATCGGCCGAAAGAATAGTCTCGCGATCATGTTCTACCACTAACACGGTGTTGCCCAAGTCTCTTAATTCCTTCAAAGTACTGATCAGCCGGGCATTGTCCCTTTGGTGCAAGCCGATGGAAGGTTCGTCTAATATGTAAATTACTCCCACTAAAGAAGAGCCGATCTGGGTGGCCAGCCTAATTCTTTGCGCCTCACCGCCGGATAACGAAGAAGCGGTTCGATCCAGCGTTAAATATTCCAGCCCCACGTTTCTTAAAAACTGCAGGCGGGCTTTGATTTCTTTTAAAATTTGCCGCGCTATTTTCAGCTGGCGTTCGGTTAGCGCTTCGGAATGATTGTGGGAATTTTTGCTGATTCTTTCAAAAAAGCGTCCGGCTTGCTCAATGGTCATTCCCACCACTTTATCGATGGATAACTCTCCCACCGTTACCGCCAGCGCTTCGGGTTTCAGCCGTTTGCTGTCGCATTTGGGGCATTTCTTAATTCGCATGTAACGCTCGATTTCAGAGCGGATATAATCGGAATCCGTTTCTTTATAGCGTCTTTCCAGATTGGGAATCACCCCTTCGTAAGTGGTCCAAAACTCCCGTACTTTTCCGTTGCCAAAATCGTTATTAACATCATAACTTTCGCTGCCGGTTCCGTATAAAACAAGATCTAATTGTTTTTTAGATAGTTTTTCCATCGGAATCCTGGTGGAAAAATTGTGTTTTTTCGCCACCGCTTCCAAAATGCGGTGCATCCAGGTCTGGTTGGAAGAGGTTCTGCTCCAGGGCCGAATCGCTCCTTCGGCAAGCGAGAGTTTGGGATTAGGAATGATCAGCTGATGGTCCACTTCCAATTTTGTACCTAAGCCCGTGCATGCCGGGCAAGCGCCGTGCGGACTGTTAAAGGAAAAATTACGGGGCTCGATTTCCGGAAGGTTGATCCCGCATTTGGCGCAAGCAAAGTACTGGCTGAAAACTAGGTCCTCTTTCTTTCCCTCCAAAAAAGAAATGGACAATACGCCATTGCCCAAGTCCAGCGCCGTTTCTGCCGATTCCGTAATGCGCGCTCGGTCTTTTTTAATTTCCGGAGTAACTTCTAAACGATCAACCACTACCTCTAAATTATGTTTTTTTTGCTTATCCACTTCTAAATCTTCCGCTTCTTCCATGCTGTACAAATTGCCGTCGAAACGGACCCGCACGTAGCCGGCTTTGCGGATTTCCTGCAGAACATTCTTGTGCTCCCCTTTTTTATCTTTAATCACCGGAGCGAGAATGGCAAATTTCGTGTTGGCCGGCAGGTTTAGGATTTTTTCTACTATCTGGTCAATGCTTTGTTTGGAAACTTCTTGTCCGCAATTAGGACAATGAGGAATGCCGACGCGGGCATAAAGCAGACGGAGATAATCGTAGATTTCGGTGACCGTTCCTACCGTAGAACGAGGATTGTGCGAAGCGGTTTTTTGGTCAATGGAAATGGCCGGGGAAAGCCCTTCGATTTGATCCACATCCGGCTTATCCATTAAACCCAAAAACTGCCGGGCGTAGGCGGATAAACTCTCCACATAGCGGCGCTGGCCTTCGGCATAGATCGTATCGAACGCCAAAGATGATTTTCCGGAACCAGAAAGCCCCGTGATAACCACTAATTTATCGCGGGGTATTTCTATATCAATATTTTTTAGATTATGGACGCGTGCGCCCTTGATGATGATGGAATCGGACATGCTCAAAAATTTAACTAATGGATAATAGTATACAGGCAATATGCTTGCACGTCAAGAGATATAAAATAACGAAGGCGAAGATGCGCATCTTCGCCTTCGTTATTTTCCAAATCGACCAAAGAAAAAAGGCGTTCTCCGAGGAGGGGAACGCCTTGTTGAAATGAGCCAAGCGCAGGAGTGCGCTAGAGTATTTTGCCGTCCGGCGTGATTTGGACGCGAGTTGAATCCAAACTGATTCCAGGCGGCAACGTATCGTAATCCCCAAAGCCACTAGGCGAATTACTGTCGAGAATCATTACCTCGTAATTATGATTCGACCTTAGAACGTATGACTGGAGAAAACGACCTTTTGTTTCTTTGAGAAGTTGCGTCGTATCATCACGACCGTCAGCCGTCAATTTGATCAGATACAATGCTGCCTCGTACTCGTTTACATAATACGGTATACGCACATTTTGCGCATGTACTAGAAACAACGGCTCATCTGGATTCAGAATGGTACCCATGTCATCAACACCTCCGAAATCCAGTGTCCGTTTCCACAGCACTCTCTTTCCTGAGTTGTCCAATTTCGCGATAAACGCATCGCTAGGTTGATAATACCCGAGCGTCGTTGCACCTGTGAGCAGGAAGCCGTCCGAGGTCTTATACAAGTTACTCAGTATAAGAGACTGCCATCCTGGACCCCAGACACCCTTTAATGACTCCTCCCACACCATGTTGCCATTCAGATCGAACTTGGCGATTCTTGGGTCTTCTTCCTTGGGACCCCAGATCATCAGAAAACCGTCGCTTACCGACTTAACGTCACTCACGTAGTAGAGACGGGAGGTTTCTTGGACGTCCATGATGCGGACCCAAGCATAATCATCGTGCCGCCACCAGAGAAATCCGGTCTTCTCAACAAGACCGATCCAACGACCTAGTCCCTGGCCGTTATAAATTCCAACTACGATCGTCTTTCCGTCCGCCGTAGGTGCGGCTGACTTGATCCAGAACTCACCGTCGTAGCCCTTCACCTGCGGGATCGGCAGGTCAGCGCAGTAGCCGATTGTGGCCACCAGCGCGATGAGTAATGCTACCAGAATGAATCGTTGCATGAGCCACCTTTTCCTTTCAAGGAGATTAGAACTGTCATTACGGTATATTTTGGGATTTTTCCCTAGTTTTCAAATTTAAAGAACAGGTTATCATTATGATAACATTGGAGACTATCACGAGTTTGTATTTTTGTCAACCCGATTCATTTTCGTAGAAAATGACCGGGTCAACCCCGCCCCTTGAAGGCGCGATTACGTAATCGCGCCTTCATGGTTGATTAATAGTGTATAATATAAACATGCACAAATACTTTTTTATTCTCGGCCATTCGCCTAAAGTCAGCCAAGCGGAAATTGAGGCCATTTTCGAAAAACTGCCGGAGGAACACAATATCATCGCCTCTTCTAACGAAGCGCTGGTTATTACCTATAAGATTTACGATAACGCCCGTTTCCAGATTAAGGATTTGATCCAAAAACTGGGCGGGACGATTAAAATCGGCAAAATTTTGGATGAAATTGAACCGGAGAAAAACAGCAACCTAGTTTCTGAAATTTCCCGAAAATTAACGGCGGAAAGACTTTTAGATAAATATTTTCAACAAAATTCCGAACGGATTAACTTTGGCTTTAGCGCTTACTGGTTGGATAACAGTTTTCCCAAATCAATCTCTAAACAGTTATTAAAATTAGGGCTGGAGTTAAAAAAGCAATTAAAAGCAAAAGGTCATTCCGTACGCTTAGTCACCTCGCGGGAAAAAGCGCTTTCTTCGGTAATCGTGGGCGAAAACAAATTGATGGAAAAAGGAGCGGATATCTGTTTTTTAATTTCCCAGAATAAAATCTATTTAGGAAAGACTTTAGCGGTTCAAGAATACAAGCGGTTTATTGAAAGGGATTACGCCAGGCCGGATCGTGATGCCAAATCGGGTATGCTGCCGCCGAAACTGGCTCGGATTATGGTAAACCTTTCCCAAGCGCGGGCTGATGATGTGCTGTTGGATCCTTTCTGTGGTTCAGGGACTATTCTACAAGAGGCACTACTTTTGGGTGTTAAAAAAGTAATTGGCTCGGATATTAGTCAAAAAGCGGTTCAAGACACCAGGAGCAACTTAGAATGGCTTATCAATGAGAGCGAGACGCCGGTTAATTCCGAGCGAAGTCGAGGAACGTCTCGCCTACAAGCTACCTGCCTCCGCCGAAGCGAAGCTCTGGCTTCGCGCAGGCAGGCAAGCTACCAGCTAATAAATAGCGCTATTCAAAATCTCCCAGATAAACTTAAAGAACCGGCTGATGTAATCGTAACCGAGCCATTGCTCGGCCCTCCGTTAACAGGCAATGAATCGTTAGATAAAATCAAGACTATTACCGAGAATCTTTCGAAATTGTATTTAGAATCCTTTCAAGTGTTCAGTAAGATACTAAAAAAGGATAGGCGGATCGTGATTGTTTTTCCAATATTCAAAAAAGGAGATGAGGAAATTTATCTGCCTATTATTCCCGACATAGGGCAAATGGGATTCCGGATTCAAAAAAGTCTATTAACTAATGCCCGGGGCGGGTTGGTTTATTCCCGGCCGGAGCAAAGGGTAATGAGAGAAATATTCATTTTTGCGCGGCGTTAAATGGGATTTATCCCCACACCAAAATATTTTAGCATCACCCTATTGAATATATATAAGAAATGATTTTTTATTCACCCAAGGTCTAAAAAAAATCTTTTGGTGTGGGGATAAAAATAGGGCAAGCGCAATGAATGGCCTGCCCATTATCTATTTATCAAATTTAATGCCCTCCTTAGTATGAAAGTGCCCTTCGATCCAGGCACAAGGGCTTTCGTCTTGCACGCCTGGAAAGGCAGGGGTTGTAGCCCTGCGTAGATATTGGATCACCTCCCTTCCTAAACCACTATCAGTATCAGCGGAATCCGAAAGTTCTGCGCCATACCGCATCACCTCCTTTCCCATTCATATGGCAAACAAAGACCGGTTTAACTTTCACAATTCGCAGAAATAGCATTGTTCTGCGGTGCCTTCTCCAGCAAACATGGTTCCGATACCCTTTTCCGTTCAAGGTGCCTCCAACGTTTTTTAGTGAAGGTGCGTCTATTTTCAGTATAGCACTATTTATTTAAATTTAAAGCGGTAAAAGGATTATAGGCTACCGCAGCTAAAACGATAAAAAGAAAATGAAGAAGGCCTACCAGTAAACAACCAGCAGGCCTTAGAATTAGTCGGTAGAAAGAACTCCTCCGCTAATGAGCAGAAGTAATGACGACTGATATGGTGGCGAGTGCACAAACAGCCGCGCTTCCGAAGAACAGCACGTCAATTACGGTTCGGATTACCCACGTGCCAATTCCCCGATCGTACTGCAATAGTCGTTGATCCACCTCTACGGCCTTCAGGGAAACCTCTTTGAGTACCGCCAGCTTTTCCCAGAGAGACAGGATTGAACGCGCCATCCATACCAGGCCAACCGCCGCAGTAATGCCGAATGACGGTTCTTCGATTTTAACGAGCAGGATCATGCTGGCATAACACAGCAGGGCGGCGATCACGGCCTGGATGTCGAACATCCGGACTTCCTTGCGAAACACCTTGTGCTCATTATAGAAACTTTTGAGCAGTAACTTCTGTTCCACTTTCTCACCTACTTTCTGCACTTTTAAGCGCTTTTATTCAATCAAAGGAACAATCCATTTTTTAACAATCAATTGTACTCCTTTATTTTAATTTTGTCAATGTTTGGTGAATTTGATGATAATAAGATAGAGAATTAAATTAAAAACGCGTCGGGGGTTCGGGGGAAACTCTAAGCCAAAAAAAGAAGTATGAATAAAAATTGGCGCTAAAGCGCATAGTTTCCCCCGAAACTTTTGGTCCTTTTGGTTACAAAAGGACAATGCCCTTTAGGGCTAAATAACCCCTTGGCATCAGGCCGGCGGATCGCTCGTCTCGCCATGGTGGGACTCGCTAAGCTAGGTAATAAAAAAAACGGTCTGTTTTTTTTATAACATCCCGCTTTGCTTTGATTGAAATTTTATCTTTAAGAAAAATGAAAATGCACCACGTCGCCGTCTTGTATTTCGTAATCCTTGCCCTCCATGCGCATCAAACCCAGTTCTTTGGCTTTTACGTCTCCGCCCGCTTTTAATAACTCTTCCCAGCCGATCACTTCCGCGCGAATAAATCCTGCTTCGAAGTCGCTGTGGATAATGCCGGCGGCCTGAGGAGCCAAGGTTCCCTTTTTACAGGTCCAGGCGCGCGCTTCTTTCGGGCCAGCGGTAATAAAAGTAATCAAGTTAAGCATTTGATACGCTTCAGTAATCAGCCGGTCTAAGCCGGTTTTTTTCAGGCCCAGCGACTGCAGATATTCTTGCAGTTCGTTTTCCGGCAGCGCGGTCAGTTCCGCTTCGATTTTGGCGCTAATGGTTAAAAAAGGTTTGCGCGGATAATCCTTTTGTTTATCAATATCTTCCTCGGCCACGTTATACACATACAAAATCGGCTTATTGGTCAGCAAGTTTAATTCTTTCAGTAGAGGGAGATCTTCTTCGCCGGCCTCCACGCTGCCCGCGAGCTTTTCTGATTCCAGCGCCTGGTTTAATTTCTTCAAAAAATCGATTTGCCGGAAAAGCTTTTTGTCGGTAGAAGCTTTGGCCTGTTTTTGCAGGCGGTTCAGGCTGGCGCTGACCGTTTCTAAATCCGCTAAAATCAATTCCAGATTAATGGTTTTTACGTCCTCTTCCGGATCCACTTTGCCGGCCACGTGGATAATATCGCCGTTTTCAAAATCGCGGACCACCTCCACAATGGCATCCACTTCGCGGATATGAGAAAGAAATTTATTGCCCAGCCCTTCGCCACGACTTGCGCCTTTGACCAGCCCGGCAATATCCACAAATTCTATGACGGTGGGAATAATTTTTTCGGTATGATAAAGCTCGGCCAATTTAACAATTCGTTCATCCGGCACCGGCACCACGCCCACATTGGGCTCAATGGTGCAAAACGGATAATTGGCCGCGTCCACCTGTTTTTTAGTCAGGGCGGTAAATAAGGTTGATTTGCCCACATTGGGCATGCCGACTATTCCGATGGAGAAAGACATTTGGTTAGGAGATTAGCTTGTAGGAAGTTAGCTTGTAGCTTATTAGCTATAATTCTAAAAGCTACCAGGATATAGACATAATTCCCCTCCTTGATAAGGAGGGGTGAGGGGAGGTAGAAAACTATTCTATCCCATCTTTATCCTCCCTTTACTAAGAGGAGAAAATTCTTAATAAACTACAAACTAATTATATCAGAAAGGTTGCTTTCTAGTAACAAGCGCTATAAGATGAAAATATGCTTAAAGCAGTACTAGACACCAACGTATTAATCAACGGCGTGCAAGATGAGGCCAGCTATTCTTTTCGCATTATCAAGGCTGTGATTGAAGGAAAAATTACTGCCGTGGTAAACAGGCAGTTGCAGCAGGAAAACAGATTAAAAACCTCCGAATTGATCAAGGACCAGGGGTACAAAGAATTTTTAGAGAATTACTACTACAAAACGGAGTTTATTAAAAGATACTCTCACGAGAATGTGGTGGAATGGGATGAGGAGGATAATAAACTGATTGCCGCGGCTTTAGATGGCGGAGCGAAATTTGTGGTTACCGAGGATCGGGATCTATTGTTTTTAGGAGAGCATAAAGGCATTCGCATGGTTACCCCTCAGGAATTCTGGCGTTACTATCAAGAAAACGAAGAAGGGGCCAGTTCCGACTGGCAAGACTGGATGAAAAATTTAATTGGGAAATAATTTAGCTTTTTGCAAAAAAGCAGGGTGAATTTACCCTGCTTTGATTATCTACCCAACCAATCTCTTAAAACCGCGTGCATCCAAGGAAAAGCTAACTGCTTCCAAGGTATTTTTGTTTTCGAGAACCATTTAATTTCACTAACGTCATCCATAGGAGTCATTTTCCCTTTTAGGGGCTTTGCTACGTAAGCGATATTCAAAGTTTTAGATTGGTAACTGCAGGAATAATCATCAATATAAATTCCGACCAAGGAGCCGACTTTAACATTGACGTTCAATTCCTCCTTCATTTCCCTTTTTAATCCCTTTATCGGATCTTCCCCTTCTTCCAAAAAACCGCCGGGCAGATCCCAGTATCCCTTGCGGGGATTCATATTCCTTTTAACCAGCAAGAGTTGGCCTTGGGAATTGGTAATAATGGCCGAAGCGGTCGGCTTGGAATTTTGATAAAAAATAAAACCGCATTCTTGGCACACCTGCCTGGGAAGATGGTCTAATTTTTTCACCGTCAGCCGGCCGCCGCATTTGGGGCAGAATTGAAATCGAGTGCAGTCACCGCTTTTCATTGATGTTCTTGGCTAATTGATAAGTGTTTTCCAAAAGATAAGCCACGGTCATGGGGCCAACTCCGCCCGGCACGGGAGTAAGATATCCGGCTCGGCCCGCCACGGATTTTCTATCAACGTCACCGACTGTTTGGCCGTCTACTTTATTAATTCCTACATCAATAATAATCGCGCCAGGCATAATCATTTCGCCTTTAAGGCATTCGGCTTGACCTAAAGCCGTGACTATTACATCTGCCTCTTTAAGTGAAGCACTACCATGATATGTATCATGGTAGTGTGCTGATTTTATTCCCAAGCGACTCAAAACAATCTCTACGTTTTTAACAAATAAATCACTGTTTCCCAATACCACTCCTTTTTTTCTGGAAAGATTTTGGTTAGTCTGACTTAAAAAGGTTTTTATCGCCTGAAGTAGCGGAGAAACCACGGTCAGTTGGCCTTGCTGAAATTCTTCGATATTTTGAGGATGAAATCCATCCGCATCTTTTTCCGGTGCGATTGCCGAAATAATTTCCGATTCGTCTAAATGCTTAGGAAGGGGAAGCTGGACAATAATTCCGTGGATATCTTTTTGACTATTCAGTTCTTTGATTTTTTCCATCACCTCTTCTTGATTCACCGTTTGCGAAAAAAGATACCGTTCGTAATGGATTCCCACCTGCTCGCAGGCTTCGCCTTTCAGCTCGGTATAAAGATGGGAGGCCGGATCTTCTCCCACTAAAACCACGGCCAGCCCGGGCTTCAAAGAAGCTTGGGTAATTTTTTCAGAAAGATTTTGGAGAATCCCTTCCGCTATTTTTTTTCCGTTTAGTATTTTGGTCATGAGTTTGTTTAAATTCAAAATTCAAAGCATTTTGTACTCATCCTAATCTGTAAATGTGAAACTAAAAAGGTAAAATTTCATATTCAGTGATTTAAATCTATTGACAATGATTACTTATCATGTTTAACTTTAGCCAAAACAACAAACTGTCAAACTATCCATAGGGAGGTTGTCATGAGAAAGCTCTTTACCACTAATTCAATCTGGCTGCTTTGCGGCCTGACTCTACTGCTCACAACAGGCTGTTTGACGAAAAAGGAAAAAGCGCCAGAACTGACTGCAGCGCAATATCAGCAGCAGATCCAAAACGATTCGCTTCAATTTCTGGACGATCTCAGAAAGTACAGCATCGTTGGCAAAATAAAGGGCCTTGATGTACGCACAGCCCTAATAGTTAGTATTCTTGATTCCGGAAAGGTTCATGTTTTCAAAATTGGCATAACTTCGTATGACGAGCATTTAACTAATTGGGTTCACGATAACGGTCGCCGTTATCTCGAAAAGAATGATAGATTTCTGAAATCGTTGCTACGCGCAAATCCTCCGAACCAAAGTGAATTGACCGCTCAATGTCAGCTTGATTGTACGGTAACCATACTAAGCAGCATACCGATTGATAACTGCCAGATCTCCTGGCAATACGTTTACTCTCGCAAAGAAGATGTTCCCCAGCCGTGGAGAGACGCTGTTTTCGGCAACCAAGTAGCGCTTAAGTAACAAATATCGCACATCTATTCATTTAAGCGGACGCCCCACTCGTCCGCTCTTTCATTTGTAAAGTACATTTAATAATATACTAAATCGGGATACAAAGCATGCTGACCAGCAAGTTCTTTTACTTTCTTTTTCACTTCTTCCTTCACGCTTTCTGTTTCAATATTTTTGATAACTCTGGCAATCAGCTGGCCGATTTCTTTCATCTCTTCTTCTTTGAACCCGCGCGTGGTCAAAGCGGGCGTGCCTAAGCGGATGCCGGATGGATCGGCCGGCTTTCTCTCGTCAAAAGGAATCATATTCTTGTTGCAGTAGATTTCCACTTCTCCCAAAGCATTCTCCACTTGCTTGCCGGTGGTACCGGTATTGGTCAAATCAACCAGCATTAAATGATTATCAGTGCCGCCGGACACTAATTTCAGCCCTTGGGACATTAAAGTATCGGCCAAA
>PFMD01000020.1 GCA_002784945.1 Candidatus Kerfeldbacteria bacterium CG_4_10_14_0_8_um_filter_42_10 | reverse complement strand
TAAGCTGGCATGCACGGCGAGTTCAGCCGTCTCGTTATCACGAATTTCACCAACCATAATAATATCGGGATCCTGACGAAGGATCGCTCTTAGCCCCCGCGAAAAGGTTAATCCTACTTCCGGATTGATTTGAGACTGATTAACACCCGCCAAGTAATATTCCACCGGGTCTTCCAGCGTGATAATATTAACCCCTTCTTGATTCAAAACGCTCAAAACGGAATATAAAGTGGTGGATTTTCCTGATCCGGTGGGGCCTGTTACTAAGAACATGCCATGCGATTTTTCAATATTTTTTCTCATTATTTCCACATTTCTTCCCACAAATCCCAAATCTTCTAATGATTTACTGCCTTCCGTCGTATCCAGGATACGCATCACTACTTTTTCGTTATTAATCAGCGGCAAGGTTGAGACCCGGTAGTCAATATCACGACCATCGATATTCATTCTAAACCGGCCGTCTTGCGGAATTCTGGTTTCATCGATTTTTAAGTTGGAAAGAACTTTGATTCTGGCAACAATGGAAGGGTGCACGTGTTTGGGAAGAATTAGCGAAGTATACATCACCCCGTCAATCCTGTACCGCACCCTGGTTTCATTGCCTACCGGTTCAATATGGACGTCGGAAGCCTTCCCTTCTACCGCATGTCTCAAGATTACCGACACCATTTTAGAAACCGGGGCCTTTCGAATAACTTCTTCTAGTCCTTTTTCGGCTAATTCTAACTTTCCGGCCTCGGCAAAAGTAGTTTCTTTTTCCGTCCCTTTTAAAGCCTCCTCTACCTCTTCGGAGAGGGTCGCGTACTGTTTTAAAATGAATCTTAAGCCGCCCTCGGAAACAACATGGTACTTTACCCGAAAATGATTTTCTCGGGCGATAAATTCAATTACTTCCAATGCCTTATAATCATTAGGATTGACCATGGCAATACTCACTTCATTTTCCTTGCGATCAAATGATACCATTCGGTAGTTTTGAGCTAATTCTTGCGAGATAACGTCAAGAATGTCCGCTCGCACGATTTTGCCAAAAAGATCAACATAGGGAATGCCATAAACTTTGCTTTTGACTTTTGCCAGATTTTCTTCTGAAACAACGGATTTGCTGGAAATTATTTCTAAAAGCGGCTGGTTGAGCCTTTTGCTTTCTTCCAGTAATTCGCTGTATTGGTCCTGGGAAAGGTAATGCCCCTCCAGTAACGCTTGAATGAGGGGATCTTTTCCGGAAATAATCTTTTTTTTGCTATTTTCGGGCATTAAATTTAGGCTTTTAATTTTATTTAGAACAGAGGCTCAAAGGGGCTGCTATTCCTATCGCTAGGCAGTAATGTCTTTTCCGACTCATTGCCCGATTGATCAATAGCAGTAATAGTATAGTAATAAGTAATGCCAGTTTGCACGGTATCATCGATAAATTTCGTTTCTTCGGTTTTTTTATCTAAGATAGTAGTTCCTAATTCTCCTTCTTTTTGAGACCGGTAAATTCGAATGTGGTCAAAATCCAAATCAGATGGATTGATCCAAGAAATTTCTATCTTATCTCCGGTCAAAAGATCCCTAATGGCAATACCAGTGGGATTTTGGGGAGCAAAAGAATCAGTGGGAATTCCTACAACCTGTTTGGTATTACTTGATTCTTTTCCCTCGCTATTGACCGTTCTAACGGTATAATAATAATAAGCACCATTTTTTAAATTTGTATCTTGATAGTTGTTTTCGTCCGATAGCTTGTCCACTAATACTTCGCCAATTTTGTCTTGTATTTCTGAACGATAGATTCTAACAGTGCTTCCACTATCTACCTTATCCCAATAGATGATCAGTTTTTTTCCTACTTTAGGATCATAAACAGACATTCCTTCAGGTGGCACAATAGTATCTTTATTATAAGAGACTCCGGAATATTGATTAGTATAAGGTTCAGTGGTGCGATCTCTGAGTCCGGTTACTTGTTTATCACTGAAAATTGAGGTATTGAGATTTATGAATGTAGTTGAATCGGAAGTCACATCTTCATTACCAAATAGAAAGGAGTCTTCCTCTGCCTTCTTAGTGCCGCCCATAAAGATATAAATAGCCACGCCCAAAGTAGCCATTGCTATAAAGGATAGTGCTATTTGTCTTAAACTTGATTTCTTTTGTACTAACATCGGGAATAATTTAATCCTCTAAATAGTAGGTCTTCAAATTTACGGTAAAGGCGGGCGTTTCTTCAGAAGGCGGAGAATAAGAAAGAGAGTCCATGTCTACTATTCTCATGTTATCTTCCACGTTATCCAAAAAGATTTTTAAAGCAGGATAGGAATTATCGCCTTCTACTGACAAAGAAATACCTAAAGTCCCGATTCCCCCTATCGTCTTACCGACATTGGCATTGCTGCCCGTATTGCTTCCATTTGTATCAGTTGCTACTCCCGTCGATCCCTCTTCGGTAATGCTGATTCTACTGACAATGAGGCCGCTTTCTTTGGCTAAGTTTTCCATTTGAACAAAAAGGTCGGAAAAATATTTACTAGAAGGAAGGATTTTTCTGAGTTTTTCTTTTTCCGCCGAGGTAATCTGACTGTACTTTTTCTCTAAATCTTGTAACTGGCTAAGTTCTTGCTTTCTGGATTCCAATAACTTTACTTTCGATTTATAGTCTAAGCCGCCTTGGTCATTTATTTCGGAATACTTTGGCCAAAGGATAAAATAGAAACTAATGAAAAGCAACAAAACTACCACTCCGCCCAGGACAAAACGGAAATACCTTATCACCAGAAGCACTATTTTGTTTTTATTGAATAAACCCATTTATTGAGAATTATTATTCTTATAAAATACTTCCGGCTTGACAGAAAGAGAAACTTGAAAACTTACTGTGGTTTCAGGCGATCCTTCTTTGACTTCACTGGCAACGCTGTTGATTTCCACGCTTTCCACGAAATCCTTGGCATTCTGAAAAACAATATATTGATCGGTAAAAGTCTTTAAATCGGGCGCCCGGGCAGAAAGAGTCAACTTTCCATTAATGGTGCCCGCCATATTG
>PFMD01000038.1 GCA_002784945.1 Candidatus Kerfeldbacteria bacterium CG_4_10_14_0_8_um_filter_42_10 | reverse complement strand
GTATCACCACCCGCTCCATCTCTGCCTAAACTGGAGCCGGCAGCAACATCTGCAGCAAAACTGGTTCCAGGATTGCCCGAATCATCCGGCAGGTTATTAGCATTGGGCTCGTCATAAAGAAGCGTATCAATTACCGCACCGCTGCCATTTAGGATTCTGATGCCGTCCGTTTCCGACCCGCCGTTCTGGAAAGCTATCCGCTCGACATTCAGATTCGCGCCCGATACTTCCAATTCTCCTATTAAATAGAAGCCGCCGGGATTCAGGATAATGGGATTTTCGCTGGGGATAGTAGAAACATCTTGAAAAGAGGAACCGCCGGCTTGAATTTTCCAGTCCGCTAAATTGACGCTGCTGGCGGTGGGATTATAAAGTTCAATCCATTCATAACCCAAGTCGGTTCCGGCGGGATCGTAAACCGCTTCATTGATCACCACGTGATTAACCGTTCCGTAAACAAAAAACGGGCTTAAGACGCCCACGGTAATATTTATTAGCAAAAATATGCCATTGATTTTTTTCATAATAAATTATGATAATGATTAAATAATGCTTTATTATATTCAAAATTCAAACTGGTGTATTTCCAATTCTCCGGCAAGCCGTGTTTCAAATGATTGTATGAGATATATTGCCAATGTCGTTGAAAATCCATTTCGTTGCGGATAATATGGTCATAAAACGAATGTTGCCATTGAAATGTTGGAATGGTGAATTGGTTGATTCTGTATTTATCAATAAATATTTTGCGATATTCTTTTACGCATTTATCCATTGTATTATCATGAAGGCGAATTTGGCCAAATTCGCCTTCGGGCAAGGTTAATATGTTTATATTCCGAGATGTGTGTCTTTTAATGAATTGAACAATTTGTGAATAATTGTATTTCCCCGTTGGTTGCAACATTAAATGAATATGTTCACACAATACGTTAAACGCATATAATGTGAATTGTTTTATTTTCATACATAATTTCAATTCCTCCACAAACAAATCGCAAAATATTTGCTCCTTAAAATACGGATAATTATCCTTGGTTTTGAAGGTTATGAAATATATGGCGTTATTCAGATATATCCGTTTTTGCGAATTACGATGTAAAATCATTGCCAATAAAAATAAGGGCGTGAAAACGCCCATTAATCTGTAATTTCACCCTATCACATAACCTAAAATACCGTCAAGATTGCCTTAATTGACAACTTGTTTTTACCACATTATACTAACCTACCGGCACATTGAAATCGTTCCCTTCAGGAATGAGGAGAATAGCTGTTATTCTCTTTTTCCCTGGAGGGAAACCGAGGATGGATTAAACCATCAAGGGATCAGGATTAGTCCCCTGACTCTTTCCTTGGACCCTTTGGGTTTAACCATTAATTAAGAATGTCATGCTGCGAACTATTCTTACATTCTTATTAATATTAATCCTCCTCGGAATGTTCTTTCCTGAATTGACTTCGGAAATCGTCTCATGTTTAGAGAAGCTGCTGGCTATTCTAAACGAGTTGCTCTCTTCTCTTTTGAGTGCGATGCCGAACTAAGCATAAAGGACGTATGGAAAATCACCAATTTTGGTTGATTCTCTCGTACGTCCTTTTTCCTTTACCCCGTTAGAAATTTACAAGACGTGGATTTCAGTAAATAATATGCTTAGTAAGGTAAACGTAGTAGAAATATTAAACATTATTTCTCAAATTTCTAACGGGGTTTACGGAAATTATCTGATATCCCCGGCTGCCTGAAGCGAAAGCAATTTGGCGTATAGCAAACCTTGCTTTTTTAATTCTTCATGGTTGCCCTCTTCAGTCAGCCGGCCGTTTTCGATAACTAAAATCCGGTCAGCGTGCCTGATGGTGCTTAAACGATGGGCAATTACAATCATAGTGGTATCGCGCGCCATCTCTTCAATTGATTTCTGGATCAATCGTTCGGAAATGGTATCCATATTGGAAGTGGCTTCGTCAAAAACCATTATTTTCGGCTGGCGCAGTATCGCCCGGGCAATACCGATTCTTTGCTTCTGCCCGCCGGAAAGCTTAATTCCTCTTTCTCCTACCGTAGTATCATAGCCGTTTTCAAAACGGTTGATAAATTCATCGGCAAAAGCCTTTTTAGCCGCTTTTTTTATTTCTCGCATATTGGCTTCCTTTTTTCCGTAAGCGATATTGTTTTTGATAGTATCGTCAAAAATCTCCACGTCCTGCGAAACATAACCTAAAAACTGCCGGTAATCGCTCAGTTTAAGATTACGGATATTTTCTCCGTCAATCAAAATGCGGCCTTTTACCGAATCGTAATGCCTGAAAATAAGTTTAACGATAGTGGATTTTCCTCCTCCGGAAGGACCCACTAAAGCGATCGTTTGGCCGGGACTAACTTTGAAACTTATATCTTTCAACACCGGCTCTTTAGAAAGATAATGAAAAGATACATTATCAAATATCACTTCTCCTTTCAAATCAATGACGGGTTTGGCCTTGGGATTATCCTTGATTTCCGATTCTTTGCCCATTAGGTTTAAAAGCCGATTAACGGCCGCCGAGGCATCGGAAACCCGGTCATAAATCCGGGAAATGCGGAACAGGGAAAAATAGGTTTTTTCGGAAAGAGTCAAAAACAAAACCAAAGAGCCGACGCTGACCCGGCCTTTAATCACCAGGTAAACGCTCGCGATCAAAACCAAAATCCGGCCGATATCTATGGCCATCTCGCGGAATAAATTCAAATTAAGGATAATGCCGTATTCTTTTTTTCCGATGCGTAAAATCCAATCGCGCAGATGCTTGAATTCTTTGAACTCCCGTTTTTCTTGGGCATAGGATTGCACCGTGTTGATGTTGATAACCGACTGACCCATCTTGCCGTAAGCCACATCTTCCAAATAGTGCCGCCTTATCCTCAACGGATAAGCTTTTTTATTCATCCAGAAAGTGAGCAAAATGAAAATCGGAACCACGCTTAAAAAAACGAGGGAGATCTGCCAGTTCAGAAACAACAGAAAAACGAAAGTGACTATCACCTGAATGGCAGTTGGTATCAACTCCCAATAAAGATTGCCGATTAATTCCAGTATTCGGTCGACGCCGCGCTGGATTTTGGAAATTTTGGAACCGGTATTTTCCTTTTCGTGATAACCCAAAGAAAGTTCCACCAATTTTTTTTGCGCTCTGGTCAAAAGATAACGCTCCACTTCGTAAAGAATCCGGAAAATTCTTTTATCAACTTGGTAAGACCAAGCGGTGGTAACTAAATAAGCAATCAACAAACCCGACAGAAGAAAAATGACGTATTGGACGGTCAGTTCCTGCCATTTGACGATGGAATCGATGATTTCCTTGAATAAATAAGGTTGGACAAGCTGAAGGGTTTCACTGACTACGATAAAAACAACCAAGACGATAAATGGTTTCTTAAAATCCTTCAGTATGGCGTAAGCTTTTTTGAAAAATTCTTTTAACATAGCATTAATTTAAATTACCTCCCTTGAGGTTATCGAGAGGGAGGTAATTTCTGAAAATAAAATTCCAGCGACATTTAACTCCCCCAGCAATAACCAAAAACCTGAATGCGGGCGTGCCTTTTAACATTAAAGGCTACGTATTTATTCCGTTGAAGTGGGGTTTTCATGATGGTAATTAGTAATTGAGTTTACAGCGTATCATAAATTAAGATTAACGTCAAACCTAAAAAGGTACTCGATTTGACAGGGACGGAATAATTTTTTAAAGTATCACTACCATAAGCGGTTCATTATACAAATCTAATATAAAGGAGCGTCCTCATGCCACTGCCAAAGCGAAATCGAGTAGCCAGCTATCTACTCATCAGCCTGGGAACCACTCTTAGCTGGTTTCTGTTCTGGGTGTTGAATCGAACCGTAGTGATTGGAATGGAAAATTTGAAAAAGGTTGGATTCAAAAACCTGTTTATGGTCTCGAACCACCGGAGCCTGTTTGACAGTTTTGGGGTAGGAACGGCTTTCTGCTTCCCTCGAATCCTGTTTGATTTCTCGCTGTCCCGCGCTCCCTTTCATACTCCTGACCTAGAGGGGTACTTAAGGCAGAAACTACTTAAAGGAAAGTTTCCGTTTCTAGCTAAAGTGCTGATGCCCATCGTTTCTTTTCTATTCATCAATCTGAAATGTCTGCCGGTTGGAGAAAACAGAAAAGACCTAGGAGCGCTGCTTAGAATTAAACAAGTTCTGCCCGAAGGAATAGTCTACACTTTTCCCGAAGGCACCCGCTCTAGAACAGGGGAGTTGGGGGAAGGGCGAACCGGGGTGGGAAAAATCATCTATGATTGCCAACCTCTAATACTGCCCATCTTTGTGGAGGGCATTGAAGATGTAATGCCTCGTGGCGCGATTCTACCCAGGATAGGGAGATATATAATCATCACCTTTGGCGAGCCGTTCGACTGTCAGGAGTTCATAGGAGCGCCGGACAATCGTGAAACCTGGGAAGTAATTACGGAAAAAGTAATGAGCAAAATTGGCGCATTGGCTGCGTAAAGTTCGTATGTACGTTTCTAAAGGCCTCTTGGATTTATCCTCGAGGCCTTTTTCTATATACTCATTGACAATAAATTCTAATTTCTCTAAAGTACCTCTACCATAAATCGTTCATTTCCCAATCAATCAAACATAAGGAGCACGCTATGACTCTACCTAAACGAAACGGGGTAGTAACCTACGTGCTCAACCTTCTGGTGGGCACGCTTGGCTGGTTTTTTTTCTGGGTGCTGAACAGAACCACTGTGATTGGGGTCAACAACATAAATCCCAACTGTATTTACCTGTTTGTCTCTAACCACAGATCCTTAATCGACAGCTTTCTGGAAACAATCGCTTTCTGCTTTCCCAGAATACTGTTCCACCCGAGCATTGCTCCGTACCACACCCCAGACGCCCAGAACTACCTGAAAGCCAAGATCTTCGCTGGACGCTCCAAATTCCTGGCTAAGTTGCTAACTCCTCTTACCACCTTCTTGTTTATCCACCTCAAATGCCTTCCCGTTAGCAATGGCCGGAAAGATTTGCACGCTTTAAACATGGTAAAAAGCATTCTGTCTCGCAGCTCCGTGCATGTGTTTCCTGAAGGCACGCGTTCCATAACCGGCGAGCTGGGCAAACCCCGCGATGGAATAGGCAAAGTAATCTATGATGTCCAGCCGGAAATTCTTCCGGTATTCGTGGATGGAATTGACCGGGTACTGCCGCGTGGCGCCAAATTCCCCCGTCTGGGAAAAAGAATTACCGTGGTATTCGGCGAACCGTTCAATTGCCAAGAATTCAAGAGTCAGCCTGATACCCGCGAAACTTGGCAAGTGATTGCCCAACACATTATGGGTAAAATTGCCCAACTCGCTCCCAAAACCCAAACTTAAAAAGCCTCTGTGGATCGTTTTTCACGGAGGCCGTTTTCTTTCTACTGAAAGGATAGCTTTTTAAGGATAAGCAATGTTGTCAGGATTAGCGATATGCTCGCCCGCACCCAATGCGTCTGTTCCTACCTCTAAAGAATAGGCCAAGTCATAATATTTGGCCGGCAGCGCCCCAATCGGAGTGTAGACGTAATCCATTCCGCCCGGGGTAGGATTTTTGGGCAACGGGATTAAATAACCTTTTGTTACCACGTCTTCCACCTTTTCCGGATAGTTACCTTCCACGTCATTATGCATCTTCAAAGCGGTTCTTATTGCTTCAATGTCAGCCACCCGTTGTTCGTCTCTTGCCTTGGCTTCGGCGCTGACAGCGGAATTACTATTCTCCGTTGTTTCTGAATTCAAATTTAATTCATTGGCGCTATTTATGTTTTCGTTAGAGGAATTGATTAAATTACCATTTAATTCCACCTTACTATTGGAAAACACCATATACAAAAACCAAGCGATTAGAACAATCCCGACGATAATTAAAACAGCGGAAATTATCTTTTTAAGAGAACTGCCGTTGGTTGAAGGTTTTTGCTCTTCCATATAATTATTATTAATGCTAACTAGGTTAGTATATCAAATTTGATATAAAATTAGAAGTTGCCTATAATGGGTTACCGCACTGTGTTATAATTTAATAATTAGCCGGGATGGGTCTTCGCTGCCAGCGAGGATGCAACTGCTTGCATCAGAGCAGGCGAAGACGGGTTGTGCGATGCCTTCGGCCGCACAACCCCGGAGAAACTGGTATACACGCATGGTTTACCTGCCCGCCGAACTTGCCGAACATATCTTAAATATTAACTAAGCTATTGCCTGCTGGGATGGCGGAACTGGTATACGCGCAGGGTTTAGGACCCTGTGAGTGCAAACTCGTGGGAGTTCGATTCTCCCTCCCAGCACCACAATTTAAATTGAAGTTCGGCAAGGCAGGCGGGGGACCATGTATCGAAAGATATGATAGTTTCCGCCCAAGGCGGATCCCGCATACTTTGGAATTTTAATAATAATGTACGGGACAAGTCTCTCCCGCGACACCAAGCTTGTAATAAACATTCAACTTCTATGCCAAGAGTCTTTATCATTCACGGATGGGACGGTTACCCTGAAGAAGGATGGTTCCCCTGGTTAAAACAGGAACTGGAGAAAAATGGTTTTAAAGTACACGTTCCTCTAATGCCTAATGCTGACCAGCCAAGGATTAATGAATGGATTCTTAAACTAGCTGAAACGGTCGGCCAGGCGGATGAACAGTGCTATTTTGTCGGGCACAGTATTGGCTGCCAAACCATTGTCCGCTATCTGGAAAAATTACCGGAAAATATTAAAGTGGGCGGCGCCGTGTTTGTTGCCGGCTTTTTTAAACGGCTCACTAATTTAGAAGAAGACGCCGAATCTCAAGAGACCTACCGCCATTGGATTAATGCGCCAGTTGATTTTACTAAAGTCAGATCTCATTTAAATAAGAGTATTGCCATATTCTCGGACAATGATCCTTATGTTTCTTTGGACAACCAGATTGATTTCAAAGAAAAACTGGGATCGGAAATTATCATTGAAAAACAGATGGGCCATTTCAGCGGGCCCAGTGATAACATCTTGGCGCTGCCCATTGTTCTAGAGGCTGTTTTAAAAATAGCAGCATAATCACTCAAACCAACCATCTTTCCTAAAAGGAGCTTGCTCACAAAGCCGGCTCCTATTTTTATTTACCCCCACACCTGAATATGATTAATCCCAAACATTATTAATGTTATATAAAGAGAGTTTGTATTATATTCACAAATAACGAAAATAAGTTCAGGTGTGGGGGTAAATCCTTGATTTTTCAGTAACGATAAATTAAGATAGCTGTACAAAAACAGTCGCTCTTCGAAAAACAAACACCGCAAGGAGGTGAGATTATGAACATCTTGAGCATGAGAGCGGAAGATCTTCCAGCTCTCAGAGTGGAAGACGTCAATCGTCCCTTAACGCCTGAGGAGATGGTGCACTTAGCCAGAATCGCCGGGGCATTTTGGATTTATGATTACGAGGCGTTAAAACGAGGAAAAGCAGGAATGCACGCCGTCTTAAAATCTGGACGGCATAGCGATGGTTTCTTCATTTCTCGTATCCTGCTTGCTCTGGAAAACATCCGGCTGATCATTTCCGCCCAGATGACCATGAGAATCATGGAGGCGTTAACCGGGAGCGATCTACCCAGTTGCGTTGCCGGCGTTCCGGATGGAGCAACCAAACTCGGGCAGGATATCGGTCGGGCTTTAGGGATACCTTTTCTTAAGATGGAAAAGACCGATCGGATTTCACTCCTGATGCCGATAAATCCAAAAAGTCTGATTTTACTGGTAGAAGATTTCTGTACGCGCGGAACCGGTTTCACTGAGGCGGTTAATGTCATCAAGGCATCCCAACCATTGGCTCGATTCGTTCCTTACAACCCGGTAATCATCAATCGTGGCGGGCTGAAAAGATTCGCTGTAGAAAACGTTGGCGAATTTGAAATCCTGCCTATTGTTGAACATAGGGTTGATGACTGGGAACCGGAAGATTGCCCTCTTTGCGCCAAAGGATCTGTACCCATCAAGCCCAAAGCGACGGATGAAAACTGGAGGTTAATCACCGCCTCTCAACTGTAAGTGCCATTCGATCCTTCTTACTTTCCGTTACCCGTCCAAAGATTGCTGGATCATTTTAGCAATCCGCGGACGGTTTTTTATTGACAAAATATAAGCTAGACCACGTTTTTCTTAAGCCAAACGAACAATAAAATACTCCGTAGGCGAGACGCCGGCGTCTCGCCTACAAGACAAAACAAAAAAATTTGCCTTTTATTTATTTTTAATTTAAGATAACTAGCCATGCTTGCCGTGAGCGGAACAAAGGCTTCAGCCTCTAATCAAAAAGGGTAACGATCAGAAGCTAAAGCATCTGTTTTCCCAATTCTCGCACATTTCACAATCAAATAAATTAACCACTCACCATCAGAGAGAAAGGAGAGTGCCTCGTGGAAACCGTACAAGTAATTTTAGGAAGCGAGAGCGATCTGGAAATCCTTAAAAGCTCCGATCTGCCCAAGATTTTGGAAGGGCTGGAAGTGTCGTGGGAATGCCACGTTATTTCCGCCCACCGCAATGCGGACGACCTGCATGACCATTGCCAACAGGCCGTTGCGACCGATTCCAAAATTTTCATCGCGGCAGCCGGAATGGCCGCCGCTCTGCCCGGAGCAATTGCCGCCATCACTAAAGGGCAAGTTCCGGTAATCGGTGTTGCCCTGGAATCCTCCGATGGATTCTTAAGCGGAATGGACGCTTTGCTTTCCATGGTGCGCATGCCGCCCGGCGTGCCGGTAATCACAGCGGGCATAGGAAAGCCCGGCCTGAAAAATGCCGCTCTGATCGCCTGCCAAATTCTCGCTCTGACCAGTCCGACATTCCAACTCACTTTTCAAAAATTACTTGCCGCTAGTGGCAAAAAACCAAGAATCGGAATTAAATCTGAAGTAGTCTCACAGAAAGGAGTAAAATAATGGGAGCAATTATTCCCATCTCCGTAGCTGATTCTCCGTTGAGTCAGCAACTGATTCAAGCGGGTTTGACTCGCCTTCACCAAGGAAAGGTTCGCGACACTTTCCTTCTTCCTAATCCCCTATTAGGAAAGCGCTCTATGGAATTGTTTGTTCGCGATTCCTTCCTTCCTCCCGATTGCCAGTTGCTTTTGCAGTTAGCTACTGACCGAGTCAGCATCTTTGACTTCGTTCTGCCGGCGCTGGTTCAGGACAAAGGTCAAATTCTGACCGCCCTAACCGTTTTCTGGCTTAAAGGACCGCTTGCCGAATTCAACCACCACCTAGTAGCCGCCGGAAAAGAGATTGACCAGTATCTTCCAATCGCCCTACGAAACAACTCCGCACTGCAAGCCAGCGCACTGGTAGTGAAAAAACTTAAGATCGTTCCGGTGGAATGTATCGTCCGCGGATATCTGACCGGCTCCGGATGGACTTCGTATCAGAAAAACGGAATGGTCTGCGGTATCCAACTGCCTAAAGGACTGCGGAATGGCGATCAACTGCTGGTTCCTATCTTCACCCCTACCACCAAAGCAGAGTCTGGGCACGATGAACATCTTGACGCTCAAGCAGTAGTAGAACGTTATGGGACTTTTCTCCGGGCACTCTCGCTGGATATTTACAATGCCGCGGCAGAGTATGCCAGATCGCGCGGCATCATCATTGCCGACTTCAAACTGGAATTCGGTGACAATGGAGTCTTGGCCGATGAAGTGGTCACGCCCGACTCTTCCCGCTTCTGGCACAAAGATGATTGGGAGGCGGCCCTTGCTAAAGGTGAAACTCCTAAAAGTCAGGACAAAGAGTATGTTCGCGACTGGGGAAGGGGCATGAAAACTCCATTTGTACACGTTCGTTCAAAAGGTTTCACCGGTATGGAAATCATCGGGCCCACGGTTACTGGAATCCAAAACCTGAACCCAAAATACTCCGAACATCTTAAATTCATTGGTAGCCTCGAAGTTCCTAAAGAGGTGCTCATTGAAACCGCTGGCCGCTACCGTGATATTTTCCAACAGCTCACTGGGTCAGATCTGCATGATTTCCAGCTCCAAAACCTGGGGATAATTGGCTAACAACAGCCGAAAGATACCCTTTGCGGCATCCGTAATCACTACTGGATGCCTTTTTCTTTTTAGCTAACCTTGGCTATTCTTGACACAAAATTCGCTTGAGAGTATAATAATTGTGCCAAAATAAAAACAGATATATCTAAATAATTCAGATCTAAAAAATGACTCAGCAAACTTTATTCTTAACCCAAACGGCGACATGATCCGCTAAAGCTTTTTATGCTTAAGTAAAGAGTAAGGTCGCTGTCGAAGCGACATTTTTGTTCTAAGCGAAGCTTAAAAGAACCCTAAGCGTAGTCAAGGGGCTTCAACATCAAAATTATATTCCTTATATATAGATAATATTCCAGAAAGAATTCCCGGATGCTATCTGTAGATAAGGCTGGCAGTTTGACAACTGAATAAGTAATTAACAATACCGTTAATTGCAATTAAAAAAATAATCCACGAAAACATTTAGTATCTTTCGTGGTTACGATTAAGCAAATAAGGGCAAATGGTGGATGCCTTGACATCAAAAGACGATGAAGGACGTCGTAGCCTGCGAT
This sequence comes from Candidatus Kerfeldbacteria bacterium CG_4_10_14_0_8_um_filter_42_10, assembly GCA_002784945.1. GTDB lineage: Bacteria > Patescibacteriota > Patescibacteriia > UM-FILTER-42-10 > UM-FILTER-42-10 > UM-FILTER-42-10. Next base: position 3,585 of record PFMD01000038.1, on the reverse strand, counting down.
AAGCCTCGGGGAGGTGGCAAGCGACCTTTGATCCGGGGATTTCCGAATGGGGAAACCCATCGAGCTCACGCTCGATATCATTAACTGAATTCATAGGTTAATGAAGACAACCTGGGGAATTGAAACATCTTAGTACCCAGAGGAACAAAAAATAATTGTTTAATTGTAATGAGTGGAAGGTTGTTCCCACACCTTTTAGCCGATTATTTATTAAATGTATAAGTTTGCACATATTTAATAAATAATCATCTGGTTAGCGTGAAAACGCTTCGGCTAAAAGGTGTGGGACAACCGCAACTTACTACTCATTACTTTTGAACGCATTCCCCCAGTAGTGGCGAGCGAAAAGGGAACAGCCCAAACTTTTTAAGCTTCTTCAAGATCTTCGGATTAAGAAGAGGGGTACAAGCCCTTATGCTTAGAAAGCGTTGTGAGGTAGTTACGTCTAGAGCTTGTAATCTAGGATAGAGTCTAACAAACGAAGCTTCCTTAGTAGAAGAGTCTGGAATGACTCACCATAGAGGGTGATAGTCCCGTACGCGAAAAGGGTTTTGTGCTCTATTGTAATTATCCTCGAGTACCATGAGACCCGTGAAATCTTATGGGAAGCAGTCCCGCCTATGGGATAAGGCTAAATACTTTTGATGATCGATAGTGAACTAGTACCGTGAGGGAAAGGTGAAAAGCAGGCCGGTGAGGCCGATGAAATAGTATCTGAAACCATTTGCTTACAAGGAGTCAGAGTCCGCCTAACTTTTTGCGCAAACAAACGCATCAATAATCAAAATATTGGTGGGCAAAAAGTTGGGCGGATGATGGCGTGCCTATTGAAGAATGAACCAACGAGTTAGCTGGACAGAGTTTGATTAACCCCGTCAGGGGGTAGTCATAGTGAAAGCGAGCATTAACCATGCGTTTTTAGTTTTTGCCCTTCCCTCTTTATTGAGGGCGAAGGGTAAAAACTATTGATTCTGTCCACTAGACCCGAAACCAGGTGAGCTATCCATGACCAGGGTGAAGCCCCGCGAAGGCGGGGTGGAGGCCCGAACCCACTCGCCGTACAACACGAGGGGATGAGTTGTGGATAGAGGAGAAATTCCAATCGAACCTGGCAATAGCTGGTTCTCCCCGAAATAGTTCTAGGACTAGCCCTGTAAACATTCGCTCTAGAGGTAGAGCTCTGAATGGGGTAAGATGGCTTCGGCCTACTTATCCTAACCAAACTTCGAATGCTAGAGGAATAATTGCAGGAGTCAGACTGTGGGGGCTAAGCTCCATGGTCGAAATGGAAACAGCCATGACCGTTATCTAAGGTCCCTAAATCTAGGTTAAGTGTAGAAGGTGGTATTATGACTCGGACAACTAGGAGGTTGGCTTAGAAGCAGCCATCCTTTAAAGAAAGCGTAACAGCTCACTAGTCCAGTTATTTTGCGCCGAAAATTCACCGGGACTCAAACCTAGTACCGAAGATACGGGCTGTGCAGTTGGCGACAACTGCCCAGCGGTAGGGGAGCATCCTGTCAGCAATGAAGTCAGATCGTAAGGTCTGGTGGAGCGGACAGGAGAGAGAATGTTGGTATAAGTAGCAAAAATTCAGGCGAGAACCCTGAACACCGTAAGCTTAAGGTTTCCTGGGCAACGCAAATCGACCCAGGGTTAGTCGGTCCTAAGCTGAGGCCGAAAGGCGTAGGCGATGGACAGCTGGTTAATATTCCAGCACCTCGAGTAGTTTATTAAAGACTGACGTATTACTACGGTCGGAGCGTACTTTGGCTATGTGCGTCCCACATCTTCAATGAAGGTGTGGGAGAGAGAAAGTCGCAAGATGGATCCGATTCTGATCAACGTGGTACCAAGAAAAGGTCTTTAATGCTAGGCTACTTGAGTCCGTACTGTAAACCGACACAGGTAAGCGGGTGCGTAATGCACTAAGGTGTACGAGAGAACCCTCGTTTAGGAACTCGGCAAAAAAGTGGCCGTAACTTCGGAATAAGGCCTGCCGTGCGTTTGCGCAAGCAAATGCCCGGCCGCAGCGAAAGATTCCAAGCGACTGTTTATCAAAAACACAGGTCCCTGCTAAAGCGCAAGCTGATGTATAGGGGCTGATGCCTGGCCAGTGTCAGAACGTTAAGGGGCGGGGTGCAAGCTCCAAACCTAAGCGCTGATGAACGCCGGCGATAACTATAATCGTCCTAAGGTAGCGAAATTCCTTGTCGGGTAGATTTCGGAACTGCCCGAATTCCGCAGTAATGCGGAATAAGCAAACTGACTAATAACGGTGAAGTCTTCCGTGGCTGACTGCCACGATGATAATACCGTGGGAACTTTGGCCGCATAACGTCAAAGACCCGTAACGACTGATCCTAAAGGTGAGTCCTGCTAAAAAAGCGGGAAATACGTCAGCTCTTATCCGAAAAAGGTAATTAGGGAGTTCCACATAACGAACAAATGTATGAATTATTTCTCAGCATTTATCAGTGGTTTGGTTGAAGGCGAAGGGTGCTTCTGCGTGTCATTTTCTCAAAGAAAAAAAATGACATTAGGCATTGAGGTCAGACCCAGTTTCTCCATCAGCCAAAACAAAAGAAATTTGGTGCTTCTGCAGAAAATCAATACATTTTTCGGATGTGGCGCAATTCGGCTCTCCAAACGCGACCGCACTTATAAATACGAGGTGCGATCCGTAGAGAATCTGGTTAAAATAATAATCCCCCATTTTGAGAGCAACCCTCTCTGTGGGATAAAGCAAAATGAATTCTTGCGGTTTAAAGAAATCATCAAGATTATTCACCGGAATCATCATCTGAATCCAAATGGCATGAAACAAATCATCCATCTGGCTTATCAGCTTAATGAATCCGGAAAAAGAAAATTTAATCAAATGGAGCTCCTACGATTACTGGATAAGATGAAGATATAGTCTGAACTTTATAGAAATATAAAGATAACAATTGAAGTTCCGACCTGCACGAATGGCATAACGACTTGGAAACTGTCTCAACGAGGGACTCGGCGAAATTGCAAGAACGGTAAAGATGCCGTTTACCCACGGCTAGACGAAAAGACCCCGTGAAGCTTTACTACAACTTGGCATTGAAATAGGATTAGGTCTGTTCAGAATAAGTGGGAGACTTTGAAATCCCGCCGCCAGGCGGGATGGAGTCGATAAGTGAAATACCACTCCGATTTGCTTCTATTTCTAACCCGATCCCGTGAACCCGGGACGGAGACAGTGTCTGGTGGGTAGTTTGACTGGGGCGGTCGCCTCCTAAAATGTAACGGAGGCGTTTACTAAGGTTGGCTATCTGTCGATGGAAACGACAGAGATAGGGCAAAGCCACAAGCCAGCTTTACTGCAAGACCTACAAGTCGCGCAGTTGCGAAAGCAGAACTTAGTGATCCGACAATACTTAATAGTCGGGTTGAAGCTCAACGGATAAAAGTTACTCCGGGGATAACAGGCTGATCGCGCCCAAGCGTCCACAGCGACGGCGCGGTTTGGCACCTCGATGTCGGCTCATCGCATCCTGGGGGTGGAGAAGCTCCCAAGGGTTTGGCTGTTCGCCAATTAAAGCGGTACGCGAG
>PFMD01000074.1 GCA_002784945.1 Candidatus Kerfeldbacteria bacterium CG_4_10_14_0_8_um_filter_42_10 | reverse complement strand
GTCCATGGCCATGCTGGATGAAGCGGAAGTTATTACTGGGGATTGGGACAACAGCGCCAATCCTTGGGCCGCTGCCGAAATAGCGGATGTTACCCGCCAAGTAAACATTCCCTTAGCCGGTCTTTATACCGATGCTGACGGAACACCAGCGGCGATCACTTCAGCCACCACGCCTAATTTGACTTATACTGCTAATCAAGGGTTGGCTTTAGTCTATTCAGAAGATGATACGATAGACTTTGGCGGACAATTTACCGTGCCAGCGGATTATACTTCCGGCGGAGTAATTAAAGCTATTGTGGATACTTCCGGAGCGATTGTGAATGACTGGAATCTGGATTTTAAAGTGGCCATCAGCCCCAGTACTGGTACCGCGGCTTGGGATACGGATATGGATGATGAAACGCCAGTAGACGTTCCGGATAATGCTGGCGCGCCTGATGTCATTACCTTCACGCCTACCGACCAGGCGGCTATAACCGGCGGAGCAAATGTCTACTTTGACATTTTCCCGGATTCCAATACCGCTACCGGCGAGCCGAATGTGGAAATTTATTCCATTTGGTTCGAGTATACCGCGATCCAATAATGATGAATGTTGAACAATAGTGTTTTGTAGGAAGTTGAAAGGTCCATCCCGATTTGGGGTGGGCTTTTGATTTCATTGAGTTTTAAATACCCCTCTTGTATAATCAAATTATGGAACATCAATCATTGCTAGAAAAATCGATTTTAACCACCATTTGCTATTTTGATATTTTTGATTACCCGCTCACTTTAGTAGAAATATGGAAATGGCTTTTTATGAAAGACTGGAATCCGCAGGAAAAAGTGGATTTAACCGCTTTGCACAAGATATTAGACCAAAGCGCTTATCTTAAAAAAAACATCGATTCACGAAGCGGATTCTATTTTCTGAAAGGGCGCCAAAAAACGGTGGAGATTAGAAAAGAGCGTTATAATATTGCCGAGGTTAAATTCCGAAAGGCGCAAAAAATTATCCGTCTGCTGCGCCTAATCCCTTTTGTAAAAATGATTGCCATTTGCAACACCTTGGCGATTAGCAACAGCCGCCGGCGAGCGGACATCGATTTGTTTATAATCACAAAGCACAACCGGGTTTGGCAGACCCGCTTCTGGACAACCGGATTTTTAAAACTATTCGGCTTGCGGCCATTGCCTAATAAAACCCAAGACACTTTTTGCGCTTCTTTTTTTATTGATGAAAACAATCTGAATCTTAACAAAATAGCGATTAAAGACGATGTTTACCTGCCTTATTGGATCAGCCAGGTTTATCCTATTTACGACGAAGGGATTTATAAAAAATTTGTGCAAGAAAACCAATGGGTCAGAGACGAGCTTCAAAACTCCTTATTCGTCCGCCCTACCGCTCGCCGAAAAGTAAACGCTGTCCCTTTAATTAAGCAGGTACTCAGCCCGTTCTGTCGATTATTGCCGGAACAAATATTCAAACATTTTCAGTTGAAAATAATGCCCGCCCGCCTAAAAGCATTGGCGAATAAAGACAGCCGGGTCATTATTCAAGACCATATGCTGAAGTTTCACGACATTGATCGGAGAGACGAATTTAAAAAGCTTTTCTATCAAAAACTAGCGGATACGAGTAATGAATAAAAAATTGATTGAGAAAATTCTGGAAGGGGGCATTTACCTCTGGGTTTTTTTATTACCTTGGCAAACCCGTCTGATTGTCAGTCCCGGTACGCTTAATGGCGATTCCTGGGAATATGGTACCATCAGTCTTTACGGTTTAGACATCCTTTTATTTATTTTGATAATACTGAAGATTTTCGTGGGTAGCGATAAAAAGCGTTTTCTAATTCCTCAAAAAAAATCAATCAATCCCGTTAGAAGTCCCGACTTAAATAGCGTTAATCAATCATTAGAGTTAATACTCTCTAAGAAACGAACTTCTAACGGGATCAATCTTTGGTATATCATCGTCGGATTTTTAGCAATTAGCTTCTTATCGATTTACTGGTCCTGGAACGGCGGCTTGGCGCTTTACGGATTTATTAAGTTATCAGAAGGGATTATTTTATTTTGGTTTATTATTAAAAGCAGTTTCAATTTCACTAAAATCAGCATAGCTTATGTTTCAGCGGCAGTATTGCAAAGCTTAATTGGAATTTACCAATTTGTTTTTCAAAATTCCTTTGGCTCCAAATGGCTAGGAATGAGTAATTTAGAAATCGCCGCTTCAGGCACGAGCGTGATCGAAACCGGTACCGGCCGCTTCTTACGAGCTTACGGATCTTTCCCCCATCCTAACATTCTGGCAGGTTTTCTTTTGGTCGGATTGTTTTTAGTTATCGGGTTGTATCTTCAGACCAAAAATAAAGAAAGGCGTTCTTTGGCATTGGCGGGATTAGCAGTAATCGCGGCCGGCTTTTTTTGCAGTTTTTCGCGGGCCGCTTGGCTGACTTTAGGGATCTCCTTGTTTTTTCTTTTAGGAGCGATGAATCCTAAAAGACACTTTTCCGAATGGCACCGGCCGATTCTCAAACTGGTGGGAATTATCGCGACAGTATTTCTGGTCTTCTTTATTTTGTATCCCCAGACGATTATCACCCGTTTTTCTTTCAATGAAAGATTAGAAGAACTATCACTCAGCCAAAGGGCTAATTACTATCAAGACGCTTTTAGTTTAATTAAAAAACACCCGGTCAGCGGAGTGGGGCTGAACAATTATACTTTAGCGGTGAATTACGAAATTGATTCCGCGCTTGCCGGCCAGGAGTATCAGCCTGTTCATAATGTCTATTTATTGGTTTTAGCGGAATTAGGGGTTTTTGGTGTTTTGATTTTTCTGTTTTTAATCTTCCAGATATTGAAAGAAAGCTGGCTGGCTTTAACCAATTATTCTTTTGACGATTCCCATAGCTGGTTTCTAATCTGCTCGGTGATTTTGATGGCGATATTTATTCTATTCCTCTTTGACCATTATTTTTGGACCCTCTCTTCTGGCATTATGCTGTTTTGGTTTAGCTTAGGGTTATGGCAAAGGAGTATAGAGTACCGGCAATAAAATAGTTTTTAAAAATTCCTTCTCTTTCAAGGAGTTTACTTGACAATCACTCAATAGCTTTATAATCTTATCTCAAAACAAAACCGCCAGTTCATTCTCATCCGGAGGAAAGCATGACTAGGTCAACGATCGGCGTGTTGGAATTAGCATTTGCCGGCCCCCTGAAATTAGTAGAAGCAAATGGTCAAGAAGAGCAAGAGCTGCCCACTGTGCTTGAGGTTATTGGGAGAGCCGGAGTTAGCTTTAATCCGGCGACCCAAAGAATCTTATGCCAACCGGGTTCAGGGTATATTTTTCCCTGCGG
>PFMD01000003.1 GCA_002784945.1 Candidatus Kerfeldbacteria bacterium CG_4_10_14_0_8_um_filter_42_10 | reverse complement strand
GAATTCCAGCCAATCGGTGCTGGGATGTTTTCTTTTTTTATCCATGATTATTTCCACCATGTCGCCGCTTTTCAACTTGGTGTCTAGTTTACTCATTTTTTCATTGATTTTCGTTCCAGTGCATTTGTTGCCAAGATCGGTATGAACATGGTAGGCAAAATCAACGGGAGTGGATCCTTCGGGCAGATCGATCACGTCTCCTTTCGGCGTGAAGACGAAAATATGGTTTTGAAAAATATCCGTTTTAATTGACTCTAAAAACTGGTTCTGGTCTTTTACCTCTTTTTGGATTAAAATCAGATCTTTGATCCAAGCGAATTCTTTTCTTAAGTCCTTTTTTGATTTTAAGGCGCCCTCTTCTTTATAGTGAAAATGAGCGGCAATGCCGAATTCCGCATGCTCGTGCATTTTAGGGGTCCTGATTTGAAATTCCACTACCTGTCCTTCTAGACAGAAAACGGTGGTATGCAGAGACTGATAGCCATTGGGCTTCGGAGTGGCAATGTAATCCTTAATTCTTCCTTTGAGCGGCTTCCAGTTTTTATGAATAATCCCCAAGGTGGCGTAGCAAGCGCTGATGGTCGGAACAATTATTCTTATGGCGATTAGGTCGTATATTTCATTGAAATCCATGTCGTGTTTTAGGAGCTTTTGATACAGGCTGTAAAGATGTTTTGCCCGGCCGTGGATTGATACTACCTCGATTTTTTCTTCTCTCAGCAATTCTTCCACTTCTTTTTTCGCTTTTTTAATGTATTGTTCTTCTTCTTTAAACCTCTCTTTGACTCTGCGAGTAAGCATTTTGTATTCTTCCGGAAGAACATAGGGAAACGATAAATCTTCTAATCGACCCTTTAATTCACCCATTCCCAGTCGATTGGCGATGGGAGCGTATATTTCTAAAGACTCCAAAGCGATTCTTTTTCGTTTTTCCTCCGGAAGGGGCGCGAGCGTTTCTAAATTATGAATGCGGTCGGCGAACTTAATGAGAATTATTCTAATATCATCCGCCATAGCCAGAAACATTTTTCTTAAATTCTCAATGTAGCGCTGAATGCCCCGGTATTTTATTTTTCCCAGTTTAGTGGTGCCCTTAACCAGAGCGGCGACTTCTTTCCCGAATTCCTTTTCCACATCCTCAATTGTTTTGGCGGTATCTTCGGGAACATCGTGCAGCAGACCGGCAATAATAATAGTGTCGCTTAATCCTAAATTAGCCAGATTGGAGGCGGTGGCTAGAGAATGCTGAATATAGTTTTCTCCGGAAAGCCGCTTTTGTCCGCGGTGCGCTTCTTCGGCAAAATCATAAGCCAGGCGAATCAGGTCTAAATCCGCTTTAGGATTTTTGCTTTTAACCTCTTTTAATAGGGTTTGAATAGTCATTCCAACAACCCTAGTTTAAGATACAATCATTTTTCAAGCAAGATTTAATAAAAACGGATAAAGAAAAACCCTGAACCAAAAGCTCAGGGCTGCCAATCATTTTTTCAGATTGGCCAATAGGTGCTGATAGCGAATTTATTGCGGGACAGGAGAACTCTCCACTATGAAATTACTGCCTTCATAGTGAGCGGGATAAACGGTGCCGTTTTTCATGACGACATAATTCACTCCGCCGTGTTCCGGTCGGTCTCCCGCCCAGGCGGAAACCTGTACGCCCTCAATCTTGAAGTTGCGGTAATTTGTTCCGCGACCGTACAAAGACGGCCATAGCAGTTGATAACGTGAATCTTTCAAGTCAAGGTAAACGAGCGGTGCTTTCTGGTTGACCAGATTTTTCACCCAGGCTTGGGTGCCGCGCGAGACAATGAGCATGTGAACATCTACCGTGCTGTCTCGCAAGAAATGCTTGATTTCCTTCCAGGTAATGGAACCGACGTTGCCGCCCCGTCTCGTAGAAAAGTAATAGGGGACGTCGCAGTTGCCCCAATGGGTGGTCTGCTGGCGGCTGGCTTCGATCTGCTGGAACAGTTCTTCCGGCGGAATCGCTTGGTCGGGCTGTTCGGCCCAGAGCGGGTTAGCGAATGACCCGATGAGCATTAGAACGAGCAGTGATAAGGCAGATAATCTCTTCATGCTAACCTCCGAAATTGAAACGTGGTTGTATGAGGCAAAACCGGCTTATGCAAATGAGCATAATGAAGTAGCGCAGTTATTGCCGCATGCCGTACAGATCGGATGCGTTCCCTCCGACAAGCAGTATTTTGCCGGAAGTCTTTAACCCCTTGCTTTCCAGCCACAGGACGTATAGGCCGCTGCCGATGGGAACATAGGGAGAAACTTTTATGAAGTCTCTGGCATCGTCGGGGCTGTTTACGAAACTGATAACTGTACGGCCATGGATATCACAGACCTTGCCTGATGCCGGCAAGTCTTTGTAATATTCCATCTTTCCCATTGCGTCGCATAGCTCACGTTGCAGCCAGCCCCATAATTCGTCCGGGCGGGCGTCTTGCGAGATGAACACGGTATTGGACGCCGCGATCCAGTAAGTGTTCACCCACTTGAGGCTGTCGAGCATGTTCTGGTGGGCGACGCCTTCCTCATACGTGCGCAACTTGATACCTTCCTTCTCGTATTCCGCTATTTCAGCGGAATCTTCCACAAAGAAGAAAGGAATCCCGAATCCCTCTGAGTAAAGCCACGAAGATACCTCTGACGGTACATAAAGGCCGCCGAGCTTAGACACGAAGTTCTGCGCCGAGGCGTAAGGTGCTAGGAACGAAAAGGCGCAAAAAATGCACAGAGCGCCGATGATGTAAACGAACGGTTGCTTTTTCACGGGAAATCCTCCTAATTTTCGAATTGGTATGTGATTTTGGTTTTCAGGGAATTTTACAAAAATTACTGTTGGTTGTCAATACCTAAATATTTAAATAGGGGCGAATTAATTCGCCCCTACCCGGTATTTTTCAAGATAATAATATTTATTCCGCGTTCTTTTGAAATTTACATTCCTTATTGGAACAGGCGATTGTTCCGCCCTTGCCATAAACCAATAAGCTCTTGCAGTCTGGGCAGGTCTCGCCATTTGGTTTGGACCAGAGGGCGAATTTGCATTCCGGGTATTTGTTGCAAGAATAGAAGGTTTTTCCTCTCCGGCTTCTTTTTTCCACAATATCGCCCTGG
>PFMD01000034.1 GCA_002784945.1 Candidatus Kerfeldbacteria bacterium CG_4_10_14_0_8_um_filter_42_10 | reverse complement strand
GGAGAAAAGCGGTCTTTTCGCTGAAGAAATTTTTGGGCCTTCCAAAGACTGGGAATGTTACTGCGGAAAATATAAGCGGATTAGATATAAGGGAATTATTTGTGATAAATGCGGAGTAGAAGTCACCCGCTCTTTGGTTCGCCGGGAAAGAATGGGGCATATCGATTTAGCCGTTCCGGTTTCCCATATTTGGTTTTTGCGCGGGGTGCCTTCTAAAATAGGGCTTATTCTTGATCTTTCCGTGCAAAGCCTGGAAAAAGTCATCTACTTTGCCGATTTTATTATTACGGCGGTCAATGACGATTTACGCCAGGAAACTTTAAAGCAGATCGATGCCGAATTCCGCGGCAAAAGAAAATCAATCGAGGCTGATTTTAGCCGCCGGCTGAATGAAATAAAACAGGCCGAAGCTAAAGACATAGCGGCCGCCAAGACCGAAGCGGAGAAAGAGAAAAAGAAAAAGATATCGGAGCAAGAGTTAATCAACAATTCGGTCAACCGAGACGAAAAATTACGCGATCTGCAAGAAGCGGTAGAATTGGCCCGCAAAGAATTAAAGGAATTGAAAATTAGACAGATAATCTCGGAGAATCGATACCAAGATCTTTCTTTGAAGTACGGCCATGTTTTTGAAGCGGGCATCGGGGCAGAAACAGTCAGAAGGCTGTTAGAAAAAATAGACTTAGATAAATTATCCGCGGAGTTGGAAGAAGAGATAAGAAAAAGCAGCAAGAATCAGCGCCGGCGGATAGTACGCCGAATGAAATTGGTTAAGAACATGAAGAAAAACAACATCCGGCCCGAATGGATGATTCTGACGGTAGTTCCGGTTATTCCGCCGGACTTGCGCCCCATGGTCCAGTTAGACGGAGGCCGCTTCGCCGCTTCTGATTTGAATGATTTATATCGAAGAGTCATCAACCGCAATAACCGGTTAAAACGGTTAATCGAGCTGAACGCTCCCGAAGTCATCTGCCGCAATGAAAAAAGAATGCTTCAAGAAGCGGTCGATGCTTTGATTGATAATAATGCCCGGCACGGAAAAACAGTCACCGCTTCTACCGGCCAAAAGAGAACGCTGAAATCTCTGGCCGACATGTTAAAAGGAAAACAAGGAAGATTCCGACAAAACCTGCTGGGGAAAAGAGTCGATTATTCCGGCCGTTCCGTAATTGTGGTCGGACCCCATCTTAAACTATACCAATGCGGACTTCCCAAAAGAATGGCTCTGGAACTGTTTAAGCCGTTTGTCATTAGCCAGTTAATTAAAAAAGAATATGTTCATAATGTGCGCAGCGCCAATCGGTTTATTGATTCCGGCCGTTCCGAAGTTTGGGATATTTTAGAAGAAGTAACAAAAAATTCCCATGTTTTACTCAATCGCGCTCCTACCCTTCACCGGCTGGGCATTCAAGCATTTCAGCCCATTTTAATTGAAGGCAGCGCTATTCAAATTCACCCCCTGGTTTGCCCTCCTTTTAATGCCGATTTCGACGGAGATCAAATGGCCGTTCATCTTCCCCTTACCCAAAATGCGAAAAAGGAAGCCAAGGAAATAATGCTTTCCTCCAAAAATTTGTTAAAGCCAGCCACGGGGGAACCGGTTATTACTCCTTCTCAAGACATAGTGCTGGGATGCTATTATCTTACTTTATTGAATGATCGGGATGTATCAAAAAAAGTATTTGCTTCGTCTACCGAGGCCTTTCATGCTTACGAGGCTGGAGAAATAAGAATTCAAACTAAAATCAAGATACGTTTAGAGGGAAAAGTAATAGAATCAAGCATTGGTCGCATCTTATTCAACGAAGTCTTGCCGGACGATATGCCTTTTCGCAATGAAGTAATGGATAAAAAGGTTTTAAAGAATGTCGTTCGGGGAGTATTGGATAAAGAGGGCGATGAAGAGACGGTAGAATTGCTTGATAAAATCAAAAAATTAAGCCTCCACTATTTAACCCAGTCAGGATTAAGTTGGGGAATGGAAGATACGCCGGTTCCGCCCGAAAAGAACGCTTTGATTCAAAAGGCGGAAAAAGAAATTGACGAAGTGCGCAATCAATACGAAATGGGGTTATTGACTAAAGAAGAACGGCACGCCCGGATCATCGATATTTGGGCCAGCATTAAAAATGAAATTCAGGAAGTCAGCAAAGAGACCCTGGATCGATTCGGCTCCGTATTCGCCATGATCGATTCCGGCGCCCGGGGTACCTGGGGCCAGATCACTCAGATGATGGGAATGAAGGGCTTAGTTACCAATCCGGCCGGTGAGACGATTGAATTGCCGGTCAAAGGTAGTTTTAAAGAAGGTTTTGATGTTTTGGAATACTTTATTTCCACTCATGGTACCAGAAAAGGACTTTCTGATACCGCTTTAAGAACGGCTAATGCGGGTTATTTAACGCGCCGCTTGGTTGATGTCGCCCAAGAAGTGGTTGTTTCCGAAGAAGATTGTCATGACGAAGAGGGAGTGATTTTAACCAAAGAAGAAAGCGAAGAAATCGGCGAACCGCTTCCAAGCCGAATTCTAGGAAGAACGGTGTTAGAGGATGTTAAATCCGGCAGAAAAACCATTATCAAAAAAGGGCAACTGGTTACCGAAAAAGAATATGAGCTGATAAAGGATCTGGATCTTAAAGAAACAAGAATTCGATCAATCCTTTCCTGTAAAACGATAAGAGGAATTTGCCAAAAGTGTTACGGATACGAGCTGGGATACAACCATCTGGTTAAGATTGGTGGTGCGGTAGGAATCATTGCGGCCCAGAGTATCGGCGAGCCCGGAACCCAGCTGACCATGAGAACTTTCCATACCGGAGGAGTAGCGGGTCAAGATATTACGCAGGGTCTTCCTCGGGTGGAAGAACTTTTCGAAGCCCGTCCGGTAAAGAAAGCGGCGATTATAAGCGAAATTGACGGACAAGCTTCCATAAGCGAAGATAATAAGCAAAAAACCATTAAGGTATACGCGGAACAGCCGTTCACTAATACCTATCGGCTTAAAGAAATTTTCGAAAATAAAAAATACGATCTAAAAGTCAAGCACGGAAAACTGGTAAAAAAAGGAGAAGTTTTGGCAGAAAGTTCCACCAAGAATCTAAAAGCCAGTGAAGCCGGCAAGGTCAGTATCGCGGACGACATACTAGAAATATCAGACGTTAAAGAAGAGGTTAAAGAATACCTGGTGCCGGTAGGGTACTCTCCTTGGATCAAAGAAGGGGAACTGGTGCTGCGCGGCCAGCAATTAACCGAAGGCAGTATTAATCTTCCCGAGCTCTATCGCTTGCGAGGCAAAACCGCGGTTCAGAAATACGTCATTAAAGAGATTCAGTATATCTATTCTTCCCAGGGGCAGCGCTTGAATGACAAACATATCGAGGTAATTGTACGCCAGATGTTTTCCCGCTACTATATTAAAGATGCCGGCGACACTGATCTTCTTTCCGGAGAAATAGTCTCCGCCGCTCAATTGCAAGAGGATAATA
>PFMD01000046.1 GCA_002784945.1 Candidatus Kerfeldbacteria bacterium CG_4_10_14_0_8_um_filter_42_10 | reverse complement strand
TGCTGCTTCTGACTGGGGTGGTGATTGTGCCGCTAATGGTACTATTACCTTGCTGCCCGGTGAAAATAAGGTCTGTACCATCACCAATAATGACATTGCTCCGGAATTAACGGTCATTAAGCATGTAATTACTGACAATGGCGGTACGGCACTGGCCGCTGATTTCACCATGAATGTAACTGGCACCAATGTTTCTGACCCTTCTTTTCCTGGTGATGAAAACGGGATCACCGTTACTCTTGACCAAGGTTCCTACAGTGTCGACGAAGGCTTATTCTTCGGCTATGAAAAAACTTTGAGCCCCGACTGTTCCGGCACCATTAATGTTGGCGAAGAAAAGACCTGTACCATCACTAATGATGATGAAGCGCCTACTATTACTCTAATTAAGAATGTGGTAAATGATAACGGCGGCAATGCTTCGGTAAATGATTTCGGCTTAACCATTGGAGGTATCAGTGTAAATTCTGGCGATACCTTGAATGTCGACGCCAACACCCCGATTGCTTTGGATGAAGCCGGCCTTTTCGGCTACAACTTTGTCGCTATCACAGGTGATGAACAATGTCCTCAAGTACTTGGCGGAACAGTCGCCCTTAATGAGGGAGAAGGGATAACTTGCACCATTACCAACGACGATATTCAGCCAACTCTAACCTTAGTTAAAACCGTCATTAATGATAACGGCGGTATCCTTGGAGTTTCTGATTTCCCTCTCTACATTGATAACCAATTAGTAATCAGTGGAATAGCCAATCCGGTTAGCGCTAATCATCAGTACACTGCTACTGAAGATATAGATACTGGTTATGCGGCATCAGTGTGGGGCGGAGATTGCGCTGCTCTAGGAACTATCACCTTGCAGCCCGGCGAAAATAAGGTTTGTACGGTAACTAATGATGATGTGGCGCCAACCATTACCTTAGTTAAGGCGGTTAACAATAATCACGCCGGCACTGCCGTTCCCAGTGATTTCACTCTAACTCTTGATGGCGTTGGTGTAACGCAGGGCGCAGCTAATGCCGTTGCGGCTAATATACCTCATACCATTAACGAAGTAATGGTTGATGGTTACCAATTCGTCTCTTTGACCGGCGATGAGCAATGTCCTTCTGTCCTGAACGATACGGCGACCTTACTGCCTGGCGAAAATATTACTTGCACGGTTACCAACGAAGATATTGCCCCACCAGTGTTGGATATTAATAAATCAGTGTCTCCGGTAACGGTGTTGGCTGGTGGAAATCTAACCTATACTATTGAATGGCAAATCTCTGGCGAAGCCGACGCCACCAACGTCACCATCACCGATCCCATTCCTCTGAACACCACCTTTGTTTCTGCCAGTAATGAGGGGGTCTACAGCACGGCGGATAATACGGTAACTTGGGCTTTGGGGACCAAGGCTCCTGGTGATTCCGGAATATTCACCGTTAATGTTACGGTTAATTCCTTGGCAGAGGCCGGAACAATCATTGTTAATACCGCTACCATAGACTCTAGCGAAACCGATCCGGTGTCTGATGATGCCTCTTCCACGGTTATGGCTACTACCGCCCCAATCCTGCAGATTACCAAAGATGTCAGCGATCCTTCGGTGAATCCGGGTGCTACCGTTACTTACACCGTGGTAATCACCAATGTCGGCAGCGCCGATGCCCTTAATGTGACTTTGACTGACGTCATGCCCACCAACCTGACCTTTGTTTCCGGCGGTGGCAACACCAAGACCTTTGAGTTGGGTGATTTGGCCATCGGCGATTCCGTAACCAAGACTTACAACGTCTTAGTGGCGGATGACAGCGGCGCTGGCACCTACACCAATACCGCCACGGCCGAAGCGGATAACCATTCCCCCATCTCGGCTCAAGCTGACCTGGGAGTGGTGCTGCCCACAGTGTTAGGCGATGAAACCAGCCCGGATTTAGCCATTGTCAAAACGGTTAACGTGGCCTTTGCCAATCCCGGCAATACGGTAGAATACACCGTTAAAATCACCAACAATGGAGACGGCGATGCCACCAACGTTACTCTCACTGACCAGCTGCCTTCAGGCTTTACCTTTGACGGCACCACGGATGCGGTAAAAGCTTGGGAACTGGGTGATCTCGCGCCTAACGAAGAAAAAACCGTTACCTACAAGGTCAAGATTGCTGACAATATGACGGCCGGAACCTACAACAACCTGGCCATTGCCAACGCGGACAACAATGACGATGTAACAGCGCAGGCTCCTTTGGAAGTAAGGGCCATTGCCGTCTTGGGCGCTTCGTTGGAAGAAACTGGCACTGGTTGGATGGATTATCTGGTCTATATCGTGGGAATTGGATTATTGGCGTTCGGAATCGGCCTATTTCTTAAAAAAGAAAGCCACGTTAAAGCAAAGTAGCTAAAAGAGCGCTACTTAGAGCAAAAATTCTCAAAAATAAGTTTTTCTCATAAAAACAAAAGTCTTATAGTCTAGGATATTTGGATGTTTTGTTGAATTCTAATTTTATCTGTAGTGGGCTTGCCCCGTTAGAAATTTCTCATTTTTAGTAGAACGACCACTTGGATTTAGGTGAAATTTCTAACGGGGTTGACCCGGTCATTTTCTGCGAAAATGAATAGGGTTGACAAATTTATATTACTAAGATATATTAAGCTGTTAATTTATTAAAATTTAATGACTAATAATTAAGCGAAAAAACAATGAATATCAATTTTCTCGATTATTATCATCCTAAAACCAAAAACAGAAAACTGCTTAAAGCCGTCAATATCGTGATAATGGCGACTTTTATTTTAAATATGAGCGCTGTCCAAACGCTATTATTGGCTCAGCCAGCGCAAGCCGTATCTAAAATAAGCCTGGCCGATAACGTGCAATACCGACTGGAAGGGCAAAGAAAAGACGGTTCTTTCACTACCGGCAATATCTGCAGCGGCAGCGGCGAATGCTACGCTGAAGGAGAAAACGTACCCTTCAAACTAACCATTGACGGATTGACCTCTGGGGATTCCTACTCCGTAAAAATCCAGCACGACTATCAAGACAATGTCGGCATACCAGGATACGTTAATTTCAACAGTGCCGGAACATGGGATGGCTCAGCAAGCAACGTGGTATTGTCTAATCCGGTAACTACCCCGGGGCTTCCTAACACGATTACTTATGACCTGTCTTTTGATGCTGATTCCGCTATTGTTCAATTAAAATGGCTCGCTCTGTTGAGCCAGAGCGCCGGTGAATGGAGTGGAGCCCAACTTCACGCCAGACTGGTCGAAGGGGTGAATCAAGAGCCGATTGGAAATAAAGAAGTGCCTATTCAAGTAAATGAAATCGTCATTCGGAATTTAACCGTAAGCAAGACTGATGATCCTGACCCGATTAATATAGGTGAAGCTACCACTTACACTATTACTATTACCAATGAGGGGGAACAGGATGAAACTGTAATTGTCACTGACGAACTTCCTACTGAACTAGTTTATGTCAGCGGAAGCGGCAGCCCCTCCCCCACTTCGGTAAGTCCGGACGGACGAACTATTACCTGGCAGAATATTCTAGTTCCGGAGGATGGGCAAACTCAAATAACTTTTGACGCGGAAGGAGTAGCGGCGGGAACCGGAACCAATAATGTTACCGTTAATGCTGTGGGTTTAGACCCGGTTTGTGCTGATGAAGATACCACCGTTATCGGCCAAGCCTCGCTTAGTCTGAATAAAACCGATAATCCTGACCCCGTTCTAGCGGGAAACAACATAACTTATACTTTAAGCGGATCGGTAGAAGGAAATCTAACTGCTCAAAATGTTGTTTTAGAAGATCCTATTCCTGCTGATACCACTTACGTGTCACTGACCGGCCCCGGTACCTATAATTCTGGAACCAACACAGTAACCTGGAATTTCGGCAATCAGCAGCCGGGCCCTATTGATCCGGTTCAACTGACCGTTCAGACCGATCCTTATCTGCAAAACGGCGACATGATTTACAATACCGCCACTATTGATGCCGACAATACCGATCCTGCCGAAGCGGAAGAAGATACCACCGTCATCACAGACTGCGTCCTGACATTTACCAAACAGGTAAGCGCTACTCAAGCCAATCCTGGCGATATTCTTACTTATACTTTAAGCTATGAAAACATTGGCAATTCGGTCTGTTCCGGAAGCGGCGCACTGGTCTATGATGATTTAGACGATAATCTCGCCTATGTTAATGGTAGTTTTACCGCCAATGAATATAACGGCAATGGAGACGGAATTACTTATTTAGGCGGATTTAATGGAGTTGATCCATTGGCTAATGCCTGGACAGTTATTCCGGGAGAATCTGGAGTTATTACCTTTGCTGCCCAAATTAATGAAGAGTTAAGCTGCGGAATAACCAATGTTCCTAACCAAGCCCGAATCTGGAGTTATCAAGCCGGAGACGTGTTAAGCAATCAGGTCAATACCGAAATTAATATCCCTTGTTCGCTTACTGTAATTAAGCACGTCAACGGTGGAAGCGCCCAAGCATCCGACTGGACCATGAATGTAACCGGCCCCGAGAACCACAGTTTCCCGGGCGCAGAAGTTCCTGGCACAACTATTAATTTAAGTAATACCGGCAATTACAATGTTGCCGAGTCAGGCGGACCAGGCGGCTATATGCTGACCTACAGCGGCGACTGTAATGAAAACGGAAATGTTACGATCAGTGCCGGCGATGAAAAAACCTGCACCCTGATTAATACCAGAAATGCCGGAACATTAATTGTTATCAAACACGTTGATGGCGGCAGTGCCCAGGCTTCTGATTGGACCATGGAAGTAAACGGCCCGGAATATTTCAGTTTTCCCGGTCAAGAAGCGCCTGGAACAAGCAATACCGTTACTACCGGTAATTATGTAGTAACTGAGACGGGCGGTCCGGCTGGCTATAGTTTAAGTTATAGCGGCGACTGCGATCAAAATGGAAATGTTAGGGTTGGGCCGAACCAAAAAAAGATTTGCACCCTGACCAATACCAGGGATACCGGAACTCTTACCGTTATTAAACACGTTATAAATGACGATGGCGGCAATGCCGTAGCATCCGACTGGACCATGAATGTAACCGGCCCCGAGAATCACAGCTTTTTAGGAAGTGAGACTGGAGTCTCTGGAGCGGTGATGACCGGTAATTATCAAATCACCGAATCTGGCGGCCAGACAGGATACGCTTTAACCTACAGTGGCGACTGCGATGCCAATGGAAACATCACTATCAATCAGGGTGATGACAAAACCTGCACTCTGACCAACAATGATGCTTCCCCGTCAATTACTCTGACTAAAAATGTAATTAATAATGACGGCGGTACCGCTGGCGTTAATGAATTTGGCCTGACCATTGGCGGTGTTCCGGTAAACTCTGGCCAAACTTTAGAAGTTAATGCCAACACCCCGATTGCTTTGGATGAAGCCGGCCTTTTCGGCTATTCCTTTGTCTCGATAACAGGCGATCCGGAGTGTCCTCAAGTACTTGGCGGAACTGTTATCTTAGATGAAGACGAGCATATCGCCTGTACCATAACCAATGACGACATTGCCCCTACCTTAACTCTGATCAAGAACGTTGTTAATGACAACGGTGGAACTTTACAGGTACCCGATTTTCCGTTATTTATCGACGCTACTCAAGTAACTAGCGGAATAGCCGAAAC
>PFMD01000027.1:19575-51673 GCA_002784945.1 Candidatus Kerfeldbacteria bacterium CG_4_10_14_0_8_um_filter_42_10 | reverse complement strand
AAATAACCAATCCATCCTTGGTCCCGGCGATGAAAAAAGCGGCCGCCATAGTCACTGATACTGGGGGATTAACCTGCCATGCCGCCATAGTCGCTCGTGAATTAAATACTCCTTGCGTTATCGGTACAAATATCGCCACGCGAGTTTTAAAAGATGGAGACCTGGTCGAAGTGGATGCGACGCGAGGCGTTGTAACAAAAATATAAATCTTTGCGCCTCGCAGAGTCCGCCAAAGGCGGGCGACAAAGGGAATTGTTAAAAAAGTTAAATAACGAAAACATGGATAAGTGGACAGTTTTTGAAACAATATTCAAATGTAATCCGCAAACCGGCAATACCTACTCTTTATATTTAGATAAGGATTATTTAGATGAGTATTTAACCAAGAGTTTGGGTTTAAAAAATTATCCTACTCAGGAATTACTATATATTTATCATAACGGTAATCTTGATCATTGTTTTAACATCAATCAGTTGAACAAACTGGTTAAATTGGTTTTGAACAAAGTCCTGGCCAATCCCAACTGGGCGATAAAGAATAATCGGGATATTGTTAGGCGCAGCAATAATGTATTCAAAGTCAGCCAAGAAATTTTAAAATTGAATTATCAAAAACTGACTAATCAAGAATTGTACCAATGGTATTCTAAATATTTCCAGGCCCATTTAAAAATGCATGTCAGCGGCTGGTTTGGCAATGCCGTGGATTACGATGGACAAATGCATAGTTATTTAACCAATTATCTGGCCAACAAAACGAGAAAATTAGAACTTAAACAATCCTTAGCGGAGCTTTTTAACCAACTGACTCAAATTAATAGATTAAGCCATGCTCAAAAAGCAGAGAAAGAGTTATTGAATATATATAAGATAATCAATAGATCAAAAAGAACAAAGAAGTTGTTTTTATCTTCCACAAGCAGTAGACTTTTAAAGATAATTCCTCAGATTAATCCATTGCTGGCTAAATTAATCAGCAACTATCAACAGAAATACGGCTGGATAAGCTACCAATTTGAAGGTCCCGGCTGGAACGAAAAGCATTTCTACCAACAGCTTAAAGATTGGTTGAAGAATAGTAAAAATTTACCGTCGAAGATAAATTCAACAAGCAATAAACAAGCAATATTTAAAAAATTGAGCATAGATAAAAAACATCAGCTGCTTTTCGGGATTTTTTCCGACCTGGTTTATTTAAAAGGTTTTCGTAAAGATTCCATGTTTTTCGGCTGTCAAGCACGAGATAATTTATTTAAAGAAATCTGTCGCCGAAAAAACCTCCCAATTAAATTAATCAGATATATTTATCCTCAAGAAATTAAGGAAGTAATTTTAAAAGATGGGGTATCTTTGGATTTTCTTAAAAGAAGATATGATTATCATTTATATCATTATCAAGGAAAAAAATCAGGAAAGATTTTGGTAGGCCTGCAAGCAAAGTTTTTTGTAAATTCTTTAAATTGGAAAGAAGACAATGTTAAAACTGCAGATAGAATAACGGGCATGATCGCTTCACCTGGGTTTGCTCAAGGACGGATAAAAATCATTAACGTAGTAGCGGACATGAAAAAAATGAAACAAAGTGATATTCTAGTTTCCGAAGCCACTAGCCCCAATTTAATGCCGGCTATAAAAAAGGCTGCAGCGATTGTAACTAATGTCGGCGGTATTACCTGTCACGCGGCTATTGTCAGCCGCGAATTAAAGATTCCTTGCGTTATCGGTACAAATATCGCCACGCGAGTTTTAAAAGACGGAGATTTGGTGGAAGTGGATGCGACCAAGGGAATTGTTCGGAAATTAAAGAAAATAAAAAAGATATAACTAAGATAGATAATAATATTTAAGTATATGGAAATGCAACAATTTGGAGAACAGTATTTTGAGGAACCTTTACCGGAATTTAAGATTGGCGAACCGGTCGAAGATTTGCAGGGTAATAGAGGAAAAGTGGTAGAATTGAATAACGACCATATGCATCCCAACACGTTAAGGGTGCAATTCGAGGGAGAGGAGCTAGCCCATATTTGTCGAATGGATCAATTGAAAAAAATAGAACAAAACTAAAATGATTTTAATGCGTAACAAATTAATAATCGGGAAATCATTAAATTTATGAAGATACCATTCAAGGAAAAATGGCTGTTCATGGAAAAAGAGGATTACGCCAATTATTTGTTCGTCGTTTCCACCTGGAACGGCTATACTTATTTGCCGAAAAAATGGGGATTTATCAACGGCCGCTATTTAGCGGCGGAATACATTAATAGTGCCTGCAATCTGTTTACTTTATATGAACCTAATGAACGCGCCAATAAAGATTATTTCCGAACTCTTTTTACCAAACCGGAAATCTGGGACAAATTGCACAAGTTAAATGATAAAAGCGCCAAGGAAATGTTTGTTTTTGGGCGCAAGATCAAAAAATTAAATGTCACAAAACTTTCCAATCGGCAATTGTTGAATTTGATGCGGTCTTTTATTAAGGTTCAATTAGGCGTGCATGTTACCAGGGGCCCGATGTTTTTAATGGAAACGCCGGTAAATTTTTTAACTGATTATCTGTATAATTATCTGGAAGAATGTTACTCAGAAAACAAACCGGCGAAAATAAAACCCGCTGAAGCCTTTCAAACATTGGTTACTCCAACCAGAAAAAGTATTTTGACCATAGAAAGAGAGGAATTGATTAATATAGCGAAAACCAGGGATTTAGTTAAGCGAAAAAGCAATTTGATTAAGCATGCCAAGAAATATGAATGGTTGGAATACGGGCTGCAAGGAAAAAAGTTATTGGAAGCAGATCATTTTAATAAGGAAATAAAAATTATATTGAAACAGAATCCCAAAAATCTGCTGAAAGAAATATCGCAAGCCTCCTCGAATCTATTGAAAAATCAAAAAAATATTTGTCAAAAATATAAAATCGGAAATACCCACCAAAAAATATTTGAAATAGTGCGGAACGATTTTTATACCCGGCTAAACAGCAAATATGCTCAATTCTACGGCTATTACTGTATCGAGGGATTGTTAAAAGAAATAGGCAAACGTTGCGGTTTATCGCTGGAACAAGTTCGTTTCTTAGCGCCGGAAGATTACAAAAAAGCTTTAATCGACGGCAAGGATTATTCCCAAATTACTTCAGAAAGGCAAAAATACAGTTTGCACATTTCTGATAAGGGCAAAACCAGTTATTGGGCCGGCGCAGCCGCCAAGAAAATAATGTCCCGGATAAAGTTTTATAGGCAAGCGGAAAAAAGCGGCACTGGAGAAATAATCAAAGGCCAGGCCGCCTACTCAGGCAAAGCTAAAGGAAGAGTGAAAATTATCAACACTATTCAAGAAATGGCTAAAATGCACGCCGGCAATATATTGGTTTCTCATATGACCAATCCGGATATTGTACCGGCGATGAAATTGGCTTCGTCCATTGTTACCGATTTAGGCGGCATAACCTGCCACGCGGCTATCGTCGCTAGGGAGTTAAAAAAACCCTGTGTTATCGGCACCAAAACCGCCACTCAGGTTTTAAAAGACGGTGATTTGGTGGAGGTGGATGCAACAAAGGGTATTGTTAAAAAACTATGAAACAAGAGTCAAAATTTATTAATAAAGTTATTAAAAAATACGGCTTGAAAGTTGTTTCCTACAGAAAAATGTATCTTTTGCCCAGTTCATATTATCCAATAGCGTATGCTAAAGGCATCAGAAAGTATTTTGGTTTTAGCACTAAAGCCGCAGGACTTATCGGCGGCAACAACTATTTTTACATGCTTTTAAACGAGAAGCACTGGGCCGGGGAAATGGCAAAGTATCTGGCAAACAGAAATAATTTTAAGGACTTACTCGGATTTTTAACCCGAGTTAACAGGGAAATAAAACAGGTAACCGATTCTTTAAGCGTTTTTAAATTTCAGAATCTGAAACCGGAGTCCGCTTTAAAAAAAATACTGAGAATTTATGAATACTGCTCGGTCCGTATCGGCGTTTACAACTCTTTTTGGCGGTACAGTATGTTTTTAAAAAAAGATTCGGCACTTTCCGCTGAGCAGTTGGGAAAAATAGCCACCGACCGACATCATAATACGGCAATTTATCTTATCTTGGACCGTTTGATTAAAAAATATTGCATAAGACTGGGAAGTAAAATCGGCATCAAAGGTGAATTGTTGATGCAGGCAACTGGCAGGGAAATGACGGATTATCTTGCCGGAAAAATGGAATTAAATAAAGATGTTCTATTAGTACGCTCAAAAGGCTACCTCTATATTTATACTGAAAAAAATAATAAGGAATATGTTTTTTCAGGGAAAGTGGTTGAACTGATGAAAAAAAGATTACTTGAAAAAAAAGTATCAATTAACAATACTATTAAAGGACAGCCAATTTATAAAGGAATTAAAAGGGGTAAGGCGCTAGTTTTAAAATCAACAGATTCTAAATATAAAATGCCTAAGGGGTGCATTTTAGTTACATCAACTACCAGACCGGGGATGATCAATCAATTAAAAAATATTAAAGCAATCGTTTCTGATGAGGGCGGTTTATTATCGCACGCGGCCATCGTATCCAGAGAGTTGAAAATACCAGGTATTGTGGGTACGAAAATTGCTACTAAAGTCCTTAAAGACGGTGATTTGGTGGAGGTGGATGCAACAAAGGGTATTGTTAAAAAAATATGAAGAAGAAAGAATTAATTTTAGCTTGGACTCGTGATTTTACTCTGACTTGGGCGGAATGGTGGTCCAGGGATATGCATCCACGGCTGGTTGAAGTTTTTGGGAAAGGAATACCCAATCAACTTTCGTATTACAACGGAAGGTTACTTGAAACTTATCGTTTAAAAAAAGAGGCAGAAAGCTTTATCGATGCGGTTATTAAGGCCGGTGATAAACAGGGAGTGCTGGAAGCGGCTAAAATCAAACGATATACCCACCTTATTAAAAAGATAAGAGCATCAATACCTAATGAAAATAATTCCACCGACCCAAGGATTTTTGAAAGCATAAAAGCAATGTCGAAAGAAATGTATCCTTGGTACACGGTTTCCTATTTACTGCCGCAAGAGCGGTGGTCGAAGAAATTAATCCGGAAAAATCCCAAAAAAGCTCATATAATTTTAGCTCGTTTGGTTAAAGCAAGAGTAGTTTCTGAAGGCACTATTGAATATCTGGTGGAGTATTGGCGAACCATGGGTCGGAAATTACTGATAGCCCGAAAGATATCGCCAAAATACGCATCTTTTATCACTTATGGCGAGTTAGAGAAAATGCTATATGACAAAAAATATTATCCTGAAATTAAACAATTAAAAGCGAGATCAAAACATTATATTTTCTTGAAAGATAGGGTAGATACCGGAATTTCTTTTGAAGTTTTCTTAAAAAAGCGCGGATTGATCTACCATCCGAAAATTATCGATCGTTCCGCTTTAGGACTAAAGGGATTAATTGCCTGTTCCGGACCGTCTTCGGTAAAAGGCAGAGTGTCAATAATTTTACGAAATGAAGAATTGGTTAATTTTAAAAAAGGGAATATTCTCGTAACTGTTATGACGAATCCATACTTCATACCAATAATGAAAAAAGCAAAAGCGATTATTACCGATGAAGGGGGTGTTACCTGCCATGCGGCTATCGTCAGCAGAGAATTGGGAGTACCCTGCGTAATCGGCACTAAAACCGCTACCCAGATGTTAAAAGACGGAGATTTAGTGGAGGTGGATGCGACGCGAGGCATTGTAACAAAAATATAAATCTTTGCGCCTCGCAGAGTCCGCTCGCCTCGCTTACGCTATGGCGAAGCGGGTCAAAGGCGGGCGACTAATGGTATAATTAAGAAAATATGAAAAATTATTACTCTCTAGACAACATCAAAAAAATCAAATGGGGTGTTTTGGAGGAAAACCAGCCAGTGCATCTGTACCCCATTATGTATCCGGGATGGTACGGTGTAATTAAAGATACCGGAAAAATTTTGGGCAAGTATCAAAAAAGCATTGCCTGCTTATTTCAGGGTAATTTGGAAACTATTTTCATTAATCATCGGGAATGGACCGACTTAGGCCAATTTGTCCTCAAAAAAATCATTAAAAATCCTGAATGGGGTTTTAGGCTGAATAATCGAATTCAAAAAGCATCCGACAATTTAGTTCATTTTTCGCATAATAAGATTTTTCAAGCCAATCTAAAAAAACTAAGCAACCAGCAACTCCGCTTGCTTTACAAAAATTATTTAGACAAACAGTCCCAAGTTTATAATCCCTCGCTGATCCCGGTTTATTTGGATTTATACAAGCCCCATTTGACCAATTATTTGGTGGAATACCTTGACGGTCAAATTAAAAAAATAAAGTTTTCACAAACCGCTAAAGAATGTTTTGCCCATCTGACCATTCTAGAAAAATTATCCAAGGTTCAGTTAGAGGAAATAGCTTTGTTAAAAATCGCCAGCCAGATTAAAAATAAAAAATTTACCAAAAAAGAATTAACCCAAGAAACTTTAAAGAGATTTAATAACCATTGTTCTAAATTCAAATATCTGGGTTACAACTGGGAAGGGCCGGCTCTGCCTGATAGTTATTTCTGGAAAAGGTTGAAGGATATGGCGATTGATCAGCAAAAACCGAGCCAGCAAATCAACAAAATTTATCGGGAAAAGCAATCCGCCCGAAAGAATCAAACTCAATTAATCAGAGCGTTGAAAATTGACTCCAAGCACCAAAAACTATTGGCTGTTACCAAAGGTTTTATTTATTCCAAAGATTATCGTAAGATGAGTCTGGTACAATCGTATTACGAGGTGGAGCCATTAATAAAAGAAATTGCTAAAAGAGTTAACTTAAAGCTGAACGAAGTAAGAAGTTGTTTACTCTCTGAAATTGAAAAACTTTTAATGGGAGAATTAGCCAGACCGAAAGACCTAACCAAAAGAATAAAAGAATGCATCTATATCGTGGTGGATCGAAAATTGCCTGGAAAAGTTCTGGTTGATCAAAGCAAAGAAGCAGTAAAAAAGTTACTGTTAAAAAAAGAAGATTTAACCGAAGTCAACTATTTTCACGGCCAAACAGCTTGTTTGGGCAAAGCCACAGGCACAGTCAAAATTATTAATACTATCAAGGATCTGCCCAAAATGAAATCCGGCGATATTTTGGTTTCTCAAATGACCAATCCTAATTTAGTGCCGGCCATGAAAAAGGCTGCGGCCATTGTTACTGATTTAGGCGGGGTTACTTGTCATGCGGCCATTATCAGCCGCGAGCTGAAAATTCCTTGCGTGATTGGCACTAAAATTGCTACCAAGGTTCTGAAAGATGGAGATAGGGTAGAGGTGGACGCCAATAGGGGGGAGGTTAGGAAGATTTAACTCAACTACGAATTACGAATTTATGAATCGCTATATAGATAAAGAGTATTATGTTTACTTAATGATGAATTGCCGAAATACGGTAATTTATACTGGTCGATTCTAAAAGTTTTACTTCCAAGTATAATGTAGAGAAACTCGTTTATTATGAACTATTCAATGATGTCTATGAGGCGATTAGTCGTGAAAAGGTTATAAAGGGCTGGGTAAGAAAGAAGAAACTGGAATTGATCAAGTCATTCAATCTAAAGTTAAAGGATCTTTCTAATGAATTGTAAAAAGAAAGCATTTTGCTCCAACGTCATCCTGAACGCAGTGAAGGATCCCAGTTTCTAAGAATATCCAAATTATATCGAGATTCTTCGTTAACACTCAGAATGACAGTCTAGCAAAATGCTTTCTTTAAAAACTCTGGCATAAAGTTTAAAAGAATCGTTAATATCAAATTAATTATTTATTCGTATATTCGTATTTATTCGTAATTAGTAGAGGCATATGATCAAACTCATTATCTTCGACTGCTACGGCTTAGTGTTAAACGAAGGCTATCCTAATACCGCCAAAGCTTTAGCGAAAAAATACGGCGGCCCATGGAAAAAGTATTATGAAATTATGTATAAGAAGTACTTTAATTTAGCCGCGGAAAGAAAAATAAGCCAAAAAGAAGCTTGGCAGAATACCGTTGACTATTTCCAATTGCCCATCACCTGGCAGGAGCTGAAGGATTTACATTACCATTTGTTTAAAATTAATAGCCAGGCAATTGAATTGAACCGTGAACTGAATAAAAAAGGCTATAAAACACTGCTGCTTTCTAAAAATACCCGTAGCCAGTTTGCCGATACCTGCCGCCGCTTTGGCCTGAAAAAGAAATTCAAAAATGTCATTAATACCTGGGAACTCGGTTTGCCCAAAGCGAGCAAAGAAACCTTAAAAGAAATCATGAAACGGTTTAAAGTGGTTGCCCACGAAATAATTTACGCTGATGACCAGGAGACAAATTTAAAAGACGCCCGGGCAATGGGCGTTAAAACGATTTTAGTTAAAAATTATCCGTCTTTCGAAAAAGAAATCCGAGGAATATTAAATTATGAATGATAAAATACTTAAGTTGCGAAAATCGTTGGAAATAAGAGGTTATGATTTAGGCAACTATAAAATGCTTAAACAGGAATACGGGATGCCTCGTTTTGCCGTAATCAAATGCCGAAAAAACGGCTTGCCTGTCGTTGTCAAAATATCGCCGCCGGGCGACAATTTCGGAAAGAAGATTATATTAAGAGAATTCAAGAACAGTTTATCTGTTTATAAGTTAATACAATCCCAAAAAAGCAAATCATTTGGCATTCCCAAGTCGATTGAAGTCGGAGAATTAAAACGATTTAAAATGACTTATTTTACCCAAGAATACGTTGCCAACTCTTTATCCTATAAAAAAAGATACTTTAAAAACAACGAAGGTTTATTCATAGGGAATATTTTAGAAAAAATACAAGAAATAGAAATTAAAAAATCTTCTTTGCCGGTTTATGGCTTAACTGCTTATAAACGAGATG
The DNA here is from genome assembly GCA_002784945.1 of Candidatus Kerfeldbacteria bacterium CG_4_10_14_0_8_um_filter_42_10. Taxonomy (GTDB): domain Bacteria; phylum Patescibacteriota; class Patescibacteriia; order UM-FILTER-42-10; family UM-FILTER-42-10; genus UM-FILTER-42-10. The sequence goes on along the minus strand of PFMD01000027.1, from coordinate 42,746 downwards.
CTCTTTTAAGGATAAAGAGGCTGTTGAAATGCAAACTATTGCCTAAAAAATTGGAAAAGAAAATAATTAGTAAATACAACCATATTTCTAGCGGCGAATTTTCAAAATATTGCGGTAAATTATGCCACGGCGATTTTTCCGAATTAAATTTTATCTTTACAGAAAAAAAATTCTATCTAATTGATTGGGAACAGGCGCATAGCGGCAGTGTTTTTACTGACTGGGCTAGAATACTTCTTCGAGCGGAAATGTACGATAAAAAAATATTGAATAAGATTGGCTTAACAAAAATTTTGGATAGTAAAACGAATTTGCCGGGCAATTACAAAATAATAAGCTTTTTTAAGGAATACTTTCGAAAAAGATACGGTTCTGACCTGGCAAATGCCAAAAAAATATTTAATTTAATGTACTTAGACAGACTAATTTGGTATCTAGATTTAAAGATTCCCAGAAAAAACCACTTCATCTATGCCAGAATTATCAAGTACTATGTTAATCGTTTGAAGCTAATATTGAACGATAAGAAGGAAATTATATGAAGAATATTGAAGTATTATGCCTGGGCTCTTGGAAGGTCGATTTTTTCCTTAAAGGAGACTTCTCCTTGGCTGGTATTAAAGATGGTGAAAAAAATTTCGTCGATTCCTGCGAATATTTTCCCGGAGGATCAGCCGCGAATATTGCCGTAGGGCTTTCACGGTTAGGCATAAAAACCGCTTTGTACGCGAATGATTACAGAGATGAGTTAGGCGATTACCTTAAAACAAATCTTCGTAGGGAAAAAGTCAAATACATCGCTAGTTCAGTTAAAAAGAAAACCCCGTTAGTCGTTATAATCAATACTAAGGACAAAAGGTTCTTTTTCAGGCAGTTGACCGGGCAGAATGACCAATTTAATCCTGAAAAAATAGCGCAGTACCGACCGAAATATATCGTTGTTTCCGGAAACGTCGATTCAAAAAGCATTAGAAAGATATTCAGCAAGAGAATAGCCCGTCTAAACGTATTTTTGCCGTCAACATATTTTTGCGAAAACAAACCAAAGTATTTTAAAGATATTCTTAGTTTCACCGACATTATCCAGTTGAATTCCCTCGAAGCGTTTCATCTGTTGAACCATAAAGGAATAAGCGAAAAGAATATATTGCGCCGGCTGCGTGAATTGGGACCCAAAAAAGTAATTCTAACCAAAGGTAAGCGCGGCGCTGAATATTTTGACGGGGAGAAAATTATTAAGGTGAAATCAATTAGGACCGACGAAATTGACGAAACAGGAGCCGGTGACGGATTCGCCGCGGGGTTCATTTATGGATTGTTGAAAAATCATAGTACCATTAACAGTTTAAAAATAGGCTCGTTCGTCGCTTCGGAGGTTATCAAAAAAACCGGTGCGCAGACCGGATTGCCGACATCAAAAAATTTAAGAATTCTCCGATAAATTTTTGATTATATCTAAAACCGACTGATGAACGATAGAATTCGTAACTAAAATATTATTTTTTTCCGAATCCCTTTGGTTATATAATAGTTCTTTTCCTTTAAAATCGGTGATTTTTCCGCCAGCCTCTTTAATAATTATGTCACCCGCGCAAATATCCCATTCGTGGCAAGGTTTCCCCATTCTAATCCAAAGATCCTGATTACCTTTGGCTATTTGGGCAAGTTTGTATCCGGCGGCTCCTTTAGGCGACCAGGGATTTTTATTTACCGATTCAAGCGCTTTTCTTATTTTGAAAAAATTGGTGTTTATCATGCTTGAATCCGAAAGCGTAATAAAACATTGTTCCAAACTTCTATTTGAGGAATTTATTCTTCTCTGGCCTTTATCATCAGCAACATAAGCCCCGTCACCCTGAACGGCAAAAATTATGGAATTTTCTTCAGGCAGAGCAATCGCTCCAAGCACCAGAACGTTATTAATCACCAGCCCGATATTAACGGAAAAGCCGCCCTCGCCTTTTAAAAAACGATCCGTCCCATCTAAAGGATCGAATATGAAAACCTTATCTTTAGTCAGCCGCGATAAATCATCTTCCGTTTCTTCCGACAATAGTCCAAAGTCCGGATATTTATCGTGTAAGATATCAGTTATTAGTTTGTTAATTTCGTAATCCAATTCCGTGACAATTTTTTCACTGCTTAAAGTTTTGCACGCTTTTCTGGAGCACGAATTTATTATAGAATTAGCTTGTTTCAATAATTCAAGAACTGCCGATAATATTTCATCTTTGTCTTCTCTGTCGTTAAATTTTTTTAAACTATTATTCATAAGGGCATGGTCAATAAATCTACAAAAGAATACAAATTAATCGCCTTGGATTTAGACGGCGTTTTATTGAAATCGGACATGAAAGTATTACCAAACACGGTTAAAATCATTAAAAAAATCCATAAGAGGGGGGTGAAAATTATCATTGTAACGGGCAAGTCGTTGTTTTCTGCGAAGAAATACGCCAATTTGCTGGGTATCAGAGACTTAATGATATGCAATCACGGGGCAATAATCGGAGATCCGGTAAAAAATAAATTATTATTCGAAATAAGACTTCCCCGGTACGCACTTAAAGCGATTGGTCTTATGCTGAACACGTATCCTGAGCTGCAATGCTATTTTACCTCCGATAATAAAGCATTTATGGTAGAAAATCCCTTAATTCCCGTAAAAGAGCAGTATCATGAAAAAAATGGTTTTAAATTGGAAAAGCAATACCCATTGAATTATAAGTTCGAAAAATTATTGAAAAAGGTTCCCAGTAAGATAATTTTTTACACGCCCATTGGCAAAGAAAAAAAATACATTTTAGCTTTAAAAAAATATTTCAAAAATAAGGTGAACGTATACCGCAGCAAACCGGGAAACGTGGAACTTTCTCCATTAACCGTATCTAAGGGAAAAGCTTTATCTATAATTTGCCGAAAGTGGAAAATAAAACCGCAAGAGGCTATTGCCGTAGGGGATGAAGAAAACGATATTTCAATGTTGAAATTCGCCGGGCTGGGTGTGGCGATCAATAATGCCGTACCGCAGTTGAAAAGACACGCTGATTACATAACGAGCAGGAGTAATGAGAATGGCGGAGTGGAAGAAGCCATTAAGAAATTCATTTTATAAGCCCGTGTTTATTGCCGAGGATAGCGAGCGGGATCCAGGGCTTGCCCTGGGGTTTTCATACCAGAGGCAGATCCGCCTTTGGCGGAAATACCCTTTATTTTGATAGTAATTTAACCACGTTCAGTGAAGACTGGAAAAAATGTAATTGTTTTAAATATCCTTTGTCTAAGATTCCTCTTTTTGCCAGGTGATTAATCGTCTCTTTCCAGAAAGCGTGAACTAGTATCTTGGGCGCCGGTAAGCCGTACAGATTATGATTTTTCAAGGCGATAATTCCGTTCATGAACTCGTGCAACGTTCCTACTGCCCCGCAATATACGACTACATAAGGAAAGCAACTGGTTAAAATAATCATTCTAGTGATAGGATCAGTAACTAATTTGTGGCCGTAAACGCTGGCCTTCCCTTGTTTTACCTGTTCCGGGAAATTTATTCCTAATCCGTATTTACCGCCGCCGCGGGAAACCGCTTCCATAATGCCGGTATTGCGGCCGCCACTGATTACTATTCCCCCTCTTTTTACTATTTCTTTTGCCGCTTGGTAAGATTCTTTAAATTCAGGATCTTTTTCTTTTACATCGCCGCCGCCATTAAATGCCACCGCTAAACCGGAAACGGCTATATCCACAGTGCCTTTTTTTCTTCCTGCTTTGATGCTTAAAAAAGCCGCGCTGTTTTTTATCAGGATGTTTTTATTGATAAACCCATTGATGGTAGTAGTTTTTTTCTTAAAATTTTTCATAATTATATTCCACTTTTACTTTTTCTATTCTTCATCCGTTTGTATTCAAGGAAAAATTGCCACTTTTCCTTATTTTTATGCCAATTCAATGGATCGCCGGTATACCAGCCAATAATTTTGGACGCTTCTTTGGTAATGATTTTATTTTTTTCACAGTATTTCCGAAGGTCATTAATATCGGCAAAGGATTGATATTTCACTTTCGCTTTTTTCACCCAAGAATTGTCACTATTTAAATTTCGGTTTCGGGAAAAGGGAACAATTATCCAATCTATTTTTAATCCCGCCTTTCTTAAATTTTTTACGAAATCAATTTTATGTACCCCGCTGGCTGTGGCATCGTCCACTAAAACCACTCGTTCTCCTTTTTGATATGCTCCTTCTACCGCAAAACCCATTCCTCCCGCTTTTGGTTTTTGTCTTACATAAATCTGTCTGGTTTTAAGTTGCATTGCCAAGGGAGAAGAAAGCATGATTCCGCAGGTCGCGCCGCCGCAAATAATATCGTATTTTATTTTTTTCTGTTTGATGAACTTTTTTATTTCATCCAAAACAATCTGGAGTCTATCGGGATAAGAAAAAGTCCGGCGCGATTCCGGATAAATGGGATTAATATAGCCAGAAGTAGTAGTCACTGGTCCGACAATAAAGAAACCGGGTGTTTCGGAAAAAGTTTTAATTATCTTTTGACTAGTGGCGTATTTAAGCATTCAAACTCCTAATTTTGAGTTTTTTTTCATCTTTTTATAGTTCTTCAAATACTCCATTTTTTTCGGATCATTCTGCCAGGTGTCGGGATATTTAGTGTACCAATTCATTAATTGAAAGGCTTCTTTGGTGATATAATTATTTTTCGCCATGTATTCATTTAAATCGTCCAAGCTGCCAAAATCATATACTTTCACTTTTAGTTTCCTTATTTTAGAATAATTTTTTTTCTTTGGCCGGCGCAAGGCCACTATAATGGTGTCCACTTTCAAACCGTCTTTGCGCATATTCCTGATAAAAGCTTTTTTCGAAGTCCCATTGGCAATAAAGTCGTCAATCAAAATCGCTTTCCAACCCTTTTTATAGTATCCCTCCACGGCATTGCACAAGCCTCCTTTCTTTGCTTGTTTTCGTACATAGCAGAAGGGCTTTTTCAGCTTTAACGCTACTGCTAGTCCTATTGGCATTCCCGCAGTAGCGCCGCCAACCACTACGTCAAACCTAATTTTTTTCTCTCTAATCAACTCGATGAATATTTCAGCAAAAGCAGTCAGTTTTTTTGGTTCGGAAAAAGCTTTTCGGGAATCAAAATAGATTGGTACCCACCAGCCGCCGGTGGTGCGATAAGGTCCCACCGTTCCAAAATCCTTTTGGGTGGCGAAAAGCTTTAAAATTCTTTCGTCGGGATTTTTCATATTTTTACTTGTTCAATAACGTTTTCGGGATGTCCGGTAACTTCATCCAAACGGTTTAAGTTTACTCGGGCATAGTGAGGGCCATTTTTTTTGTCTCGGTGGCTGGTGGCTAATTCCAGCCGCATTACTTTATGTCCATCTGATTCCAGCACTTCTTGTCTATTAGCATGGGTATGACCAAACTGAGCCAGGGCAATTTTATTTCTCGTGGCAAATTTAGCTACCACGTCGGGGCCATATCCGGTGTGATGTCCTTTGCCCTCGTTAATGCCTTCTATTTCCGGATTGTATCTATGCCACAGTGCTTCTTGCTGGTCAACCGGATTGTAAACGTAAGGACTAAGAGAGTCTATTTTGGCCGGCTGGGTATGCGAAACCATCATGCGGCCTTGGGGAGTATCAATAATCTGCATGGTGGGCAGTTTATTCAAGACTTTATCAACACCTCGCCACAGTTCAAACACTCTTTTGATTTCTTCCGGATTGCCGATTTTTCTTTCCGGGTTCTTAATTTTTCTTGTGGCGGAGATCAAGGCTCGGCCCAAAGAATTTTCTAAGACCGTAGATTTTCCTTCAATGCCCAGTAGATCTTTAAAATCAAAATAGATTTGCCTGGTGGCGAACTGTTTGGCATCAAACGGCTCGGCGCCGGCATGGCGGGCCGCTTGCATTAGAACTGCGCCAAAGATCATATCATAATCCATGCGACGACCCTCTTTTTTAGTGGCAAATTCATTAATTTTTTCCAGCCGTTTTTTTAGTTTTTGATCATCCGGCTTGCCTTCTAATTCTTTTTCCACCTGTTCTTTTTGTTCTTGCCATAATCTTTTCAGGATTGATTCCGTTTCTTTTTCAATATCTTCAAAGGTTTCCGCCGGCAGGTATTTCTGTGATATTTCCGGCACCAGACCAACGAACAAAGAAGTGCCCCGACGATCAGCGTTGCCGGGAGTAATAAAAACCCGGTCCGGATATTTTTGCTGAGCCGCCAGCAAAGCTTCTAAAGAGCCCAGTTTATCATTACCTTCATTGGTGATATCTCCGGAACAGGAAAAATAGACATTTTCTCCTTTGGCCACCCTTTCTAAAAATTCTTTTAAAGGCACCGTTAAATTATCTTTGCCGCCATGGATATCAGAAGTCATAATCATTTCCCCACCATTAATTTTGGCATAGCCCACTCCGCCTTCCTGGAATCTTTGCATTTCCACTTTTTCACCCCTGGAGTTAGTTCCTTTAGCGGTATTAATATCATCTACGGTGTCAGCGTGGCAGATTCTTTTTTCACCATCCCGCTGTCTTTTTTCTAAAAGACTGGTTGATTCGGCCATTAGTTCTTGTGATTCTTCCAAGGTTCGATTGCCGGCTTTGTCTAAAATTTCCGCTTCAACTTCCTCCGGGTTTGCCTCCCCCTTATATTCAAAGGCTGGTTCCATATAATTTTGGTTAATATTCTTAATACTATTTGATAGTTACATTCAATCACTTATTCGGTTATTTTTCAAGTTTATCCCCACACCTGAATATGTTAAGTAATAAATAACTGAATATAAATAACTGAATTTTTCATATTCATATGATAATGAAAAAATGAATTCAGGTGTGGGGATAAATGAAATAGGGCGTTCCAAGATTTCTCTTGAAACGCCCTGTAAAGTGATGTGCAATGCAGATGATGTTGTCCGCCGTGAACTTATATAACGGTGATGACAACCTCATCTCCGAGGTGTTCCCGAATGGCGGTTTCGATCACATCCGCCAATTCCCACGAAAGCCATGTACTGAAGCTCAGTTCCTTGCCGGCGAATTCGGTATCGGGGAAGCGCGAGGATACCGTGACTGTAATCAGCGAGCCGTCGGGATTCGGCAGAACCATGGGGATAACGACTTGGACGTGCGATTTGGGGATACGCATTTTCCCCTCTCCTTTGATAAAGGCGGTGATAGCCTTTTCGGTGGAATGGGCGATTTTTTCCGCCTTCGGATCGCCGTTCGGCAAGCCGAAAATTTGAGCCAGTATGCAGTTTTTCATCAGTACCTCTCTTTTCACCCACTCGCGTAAAGCAAATGGTGAAAAATAGTTTGGGTGTTTCTAACTTGGATTCGCTTAAAAAGCGGACCAGAGCACAATTAGTCAACTTTGATGTTGCAGATCCAGTGGCGTTTAGGAAGGATTTCGAAATCATCATCCTCCGGCTTAATGAACTCTACGTAGCTCATCTCTGGGAACTGCGGCGGAAGCAGGAGTTGTATACTGAAAGACTCCGCCGCCAACTCCACGGTGGGACTGTGGAAGATTCCGATCGCGAAATTGCCGATCATTTCGGCGAACATGTTCACGACGCCTTGCCGTACGATTGACTTCAGGAAATCGAAAGCGGCGGGTGTGTGAAGGGTGAAAAGGGCATTCAGGTTTCCTATTCTCTCGGCAAGTTCTTTAAAACCCTTGCCGGCCACCTTGGGCTCGGTTAAGAAGGTAAACATTTCCTTGGAGCCCAGGTTGGGAATAGATTTGAGCGTAACGACACCCGAGAAGAAATCGGGCACGGCACTCTGCATGGCTTCGACTGTCTGCGTGGTTCTGGGTAGGGGACCAATAAAAATGTCCGTGACCACGCGGTCAATGGTTTGCTTCGCTACCTGACGGGCAAGCTCGATGCCTAACGGTCCGATGCTGTCATTCTTGCCATCTTTCAGTGAGTGGCGGTAAATCCTGAGGGTTTTCTGGACTGACATACAAACCTCCAATTACGTGAAGTTAACACTATATCTTTAACTGTTTAGTCGATGGTTTAGTTGTAGTCAAAGAACGAAAGACACGCCGCTATATTTGAGAAATAAACAGTTCAACTACAACAGTGTGTCTTTATACTCTCTCCCTGAGTATTCTATTGTTAACAGAGTATTATATATCCCTTGGATGATTTTGTCAAGATTAATCGCACAACCGAAGGCGGACAAACGCTTGTCCGCCTTCGGTTGTATTTTTCAAAAAGTTATGCTATAATATAAAAGATTTTTCATGGTCAAATATACTAAATTTTTTGCTAATCTGGATAAGAATAGCGTTTCCGAAGCGGGAGGTAAAGGAGCTCAATTGGGCGAACTAACTAAGGCTAAAATTCCGGTTCCCCCGGGATTCGTGGTGCTTTCCCAGGCTTTTGAGCGTTTTTTAGAAGAAACGGACCTAGACGTGGATATTGAGGCCCAGTTAAAAAAGGTTAACTTAAAGGATACCAATTCGGTTGATCGCTATTCCAATGTAATTCGGGATCTAATTCACGATTTTAAGATTCCCGCCGATATTAATAAGGAAATTCTGGCTTCTTTTAAAAAATTGAACTGCCCATACGTGGCGGTACGCTCTTCGGCCACGGCGGAAGATTCCAGCGTGGCATCTTGGGCCGGCGAACTGGAAACCTATTTGTACGTTACCCGAGCCAATCTTACCGAAATGGTGCGCAAATGCTGGTCTTCGCTTTTCACGCCCCGCGCCATTTTTTACCGATTTGAAAAGAAACTGGATAAAAACCGAGTAAGCGTGGGGGTCGTGGTCCAAAAGATGGTTAATTCAGAAATAGCCGGAGTGGCCTTTACCGCGCATCCGGTTACCAATGACCGCAATCAAATGGTCATTGAAGCGGGCTGGGGCTTGGGCGAAGCCATCGTCTCCGGAAAAATCACTCCGGATGCTTACGTGGTAGACAAAAAAGAAAAAGCGATTTTAGATATCAATATCTCGGAACAGAAAGAAATGATTGTGCGAGCCGGGGCTAAAGGAACCAAAACAGCCGTCGTGCCGGCCGCTAAGCAAAGCAAGCAGAAACTTACCGGCAAGCAAATCATCGAGCTGGTAAAGCTTTGTGAAAATATTGAAGAGCATTACCGGCATCCTCAGGACATTGAATGGGCTTTAGAAAAAAACAAATTTTATATTACCCAAGCTAGGCCGATTACCACTCTCTAAATTAAAATGGAGGATCAAAACAAAAATCAATCCAATTCCGCCAATAATAAAGCCGATGAAGAAAAAGAATTTCTCAAAAAGGCCAGAATTTTGGTGCGGAACAAAGAAGGTAAGTTTGATTATCTGGAAGGAAGCAATCTGCTAGGGGAGAAAGAACCAACTAATTTAACTGCTTCCGCGCCGGTTAAAAAACAAGAAATAAACCCGGTTAAAGAACCTGGCATTACTGGCGGTATCAAACCAGCTTCTAGCGATGATAACCGCGCTAAAGCGGCGGCCTTCTCTGACGGGGTAAAACAAGTTACTGCCTCTCAATTTAGACCCGTGCTTAGCCAGCTGAAAAAACCCTCTGACAAGCTGACCGCCAATTTTTATTTTGATGCGGAAGACGAAGAGGAAATCCAAAAACTGCATGATGAAAAGATAGGAAAGGCGGCGGCGGTAATTAACTATGAATTGATTGTCCAGCAGATTGCTCAAGAAAGCGGGGTGAGTTTTTCAGATGAATTTTTGAAAAGAAGGTTTTCCAGTCTAATTACCTCGCGCTTAAGAGATATCAGAAATTCCCTGCAACTGAAAGAACTATTAGCCCGTTCCAAAAAAGTCGGAGGGCTAGAACTGCCCGATGATAAAGTGGATTTGATTGTCGGAATAGCAGAAGAGAAAGCCAAAACTATCCATGATCAAGATACCATTAAAGCATTGGAGCAAAGGCAAAAAAAGAAAGCAGAAGAAGAACGGAAAGAAGCTGAAGCGCAACTGCGCATGAGGCAAGCCGTTGCCCGAGAACAGATTAAGAAAGCAGTTCAGACTTTACAGCAAAGATCTGCTCCTCCGCCTCCTCCACCACCACCACCACCTCCTCCTCCTCCACTTCCTAAGCTACCCAAAAGAAGACCCATTCCCACCATTCCCCAGGTAAGAAGACCTTTAGAAGATGTTACCCGCCGTCCCAAAATTATTGACATTAAAACTCCGGAACGGTTGTTAGGACCGGTGGAAGAAATCAAAAGCCTGACCTTAACCGATTTTCGCCGCTTATCTTCTTTTCCGAAAGATGCCATAAAAAAAATCAAGGAAAAAATAGAATTACTGGAAGAAGAATCATTCACTAAAAAGGCCGAAGCGATTCAAGCCTGGAAGCAATCGGCAATACATCAGCTGTATCTAGATATTGGCAATGAAAGTATGGAAAAGGGAAAATCAGTGAAAGAAGTGATAGCAAGCAGAACAATGGATGGACGCGTCACCTTAAACGAAGAAGAATTCAAGGCGGTGGGAGATTTAAATAAAGAATTAAGATTTTAATGAAAGCGAGACGCCGACGTCTCGCCCACTTTCTAAACCATGCGTTTCGTAGTACCCCAATTCATTGACGTAGAAGATAAAATTATCGGCCCGCTTTCGGTTCGGCAGTTTGTGATTTTTTTGGTGGGTTTTGGGATAATTTTTATCCTTTTTAAAACACTGGGTTTTATCGCCTTTCTATTCATGGGATTAATAGTTTTTGGGTTAACGGGTATTATCGCCTTCGCTAAAGTAAACGGCCAGCCATTTCATTTTTTTCTTGTAAACATCATTTATGCTTTTAAAAGGCCTAAACTCAAAATTTGGATCAAAGAAGCCATCTATTTCAAAACAGGTCTTCATCGCAAAGAAAAGCTAAAAACCGCCAAAGTGGTATTGCCAAAAAAAATGGTTACCAGTTCCAAATTAGCCCAACTTTCCTTAGTGGTTGATACTGGCGGCGCTTACCACGAACAAGAAGAGGAAAAAGTAAAATTAACCTAATATTACCACGTGCTATATGCTACGTGCTACGAGCCAACGATATGCATTCTAACCAACTAGCCGGACAAAAAATAAAAGCTTCCACCCAGCATTTTCTTGATATCCTGGAGATAAAAGACAACTGTGTTATTTTAAAAGACGGTACTTTAAGATCGGTAATTCTGGTTTCGTCGATCAACTTTGCCCTGAAATCAGAAGAGGAGCAAATAGCCGTTATCCAAGGGTATACCCAGTTTTTGAATTCTTTTGATTTTTCTCTTGAAATTGTCATTCAATCCCGAAAACTAAGCATCGAGGATTATCTGGAACGGCTGAAGACAATGGAAAAGGAACAGACCAACGAACTTTTAAGAATGCAGACTGCGGAATACCGCCAGTATATCCAAGAGCTAATCGAAATTGCCGATATTATGAGCAAGCGTTTTTACGTGGTTGTTCCTTATTCCCCCATTTCTGACAAGCAGAAGGGCTTTTTCACTCGTTTAAAAGAGACTCTTTCTCCGGGATCAGTTATTCATTTAGGGCACCAGAAATTCGAAAAGTACAAGAATGAATTATATAAGAGAGTGGATTACGTGATTGACGCCCTTAACTCGCTTGGATTGAAATCAGTGCAATTAGACACCCAGAGTCTGATTGAGCTTTACTATAATACCTATAATCCGGAAATATCCAGCCAAGAAAAGCTGGTGGAGCTGGATAAAATTCAAGTGGAGGAAGACGAAGATCTGGAAACGGAAAATAAGAATAAAGAACTTAAAACCTAAAAAGTAACATGGTTCAACTATTCAAAAAAGAAGCTATTTCTTCACCAGATGAAAAAAAACAGGCTCTAACGTCTAAAGCAAAAGCTGACGCGGATAGGCAAAAAGCGATAGAAGAAAAAGAGGTGTTAGAGGCCGAAAGAGCTTTTCGGGCGGGAGTAGTATCGGTGAAAGATCTAATCGCTCCTTCCGCCTTAAAAGCGGAATCACGCTATATTCAGCTTGGTCCTAAATTCGCGAGTACTGTTTTCGTAGTAACTTACCCTCGTTACATTACCGTAGGCTGGTTTGCGCCGGTCATTAATTTGAACGTACCCATGGATATCGCGATGTATTTTTACCCGGTTAAGCCCGAGGCGATCTTGAAGCAGTTAAAAAATAAAGTAGGGGCGTTGGAAGCGCAAATTCTCTCTGATGCCGAAAAAGGAGCGCCCCGCGATCCCATTCGCGAGACCGCTTTGAAAGACATTGAGCAGCTGCGGGATGATATTACTCAAGGAACAGAAAAGTTTTTTCAATATGCTCTTTACGTAACGGTCTATGCCGATGATCCCAAGGAGTTGGATAAGCTGACGGAAAAAATTGAATCGATCTTCGGCTCTAAACTGGTCTATTCTAAGCGAGTATTTTTTCAGTCAGAGCAAGGATTCAACTCTACGCTTCCCTTAGGGAACGACGAACTTTACATCAATTTCAACATGAACACTTCGCCCTGCGCTTCTTCTTTCCCTTTCATTTCTTCAGAACTTACCTCGGATGACGGAATTCTCTATGGGATTAATCGCCATAATAATAGCTTGATTTTATTTGACCGCTTCAGTCTCCAAAATGCCAACACTGTGGTTTTTGCCACTTCCGGGGCTGGGAAAAGCTATGCCGTTAAACTGGAAGTTTTAAGAACAATGATGTTGGGCACCGAAGTAATCATCATTGACCCGGAAATGGAATACAAACATTTATGTGACGCGGTAGGAGGCGCCTACATCGATATTTCTTTAAATTCAGAAAGCAAAATAAATCCTTTTGACCTGCCCCGGCCGGTGGCTGGCCGAGACAAGCCGGCGGATATCCTGCGATCGGCGGTCATTACTCTTAAAGGATTAATTCGTTTGATGCTGGGCGAATTGACCCATGCCGAGGATTCCTTAATTGATCGGGCTTTGATTGAAACTTACGCTAAAAAAGATATTACGGCCGAATCGGATTTAACCAGAGTAGAAGCGCCGGTCATGCAAGATTTCGAAGACATTTTGTCAGGCATGGAAGGGGGAGCGGATTTGGCGGAACGGTTGAAAAAATACACCAAAGGAACCTTTTCCGGACTCTTCAACAGCCCCACCAATATTGATACCAAAAACCAGCTGGTGGTATTCAGCGTCAGAGATCTAGAGGATGAACTAAGGCCGATTGGAATTTATACCATTGTCAATTACATCTGGAACGTGGTCCGTTCAGAAATGAAAAGGAGAATTTTAGTGATTGATGAAGCTTGGTGGCTGATGCAGAACGAGGACTCCGCCAAATTTATTTACGCTCTGGTAAAAAGGTGCCGCAAATACTATTTAGGGGTAACTACCATTACCCAAGATGTCAACGACTTTTTGCGCTCTCCTTACGGACAGGCCATTGTTACCAATTCTTCTTTGCAGCTTTTGTTGAAACAGTCTCCGGCCGGAATCGATTTGTTGGTTAAAACCTTTATGCTTACCGAAGGCGAAAAGTATCTTTTAATGGAATCAGGAGTAGGAGAGGGGATATTTTTTGCCGGGGCCAAACACGCCGCGATCAAAATAGTCGCTTCTTACACGGAGGATCAATTAATCACTTCTGATCCGCGCCAGCTTTTAGAGATTGAGGAGGCCAAAAAAGAGTTTGATGAAGAGATGGCTAAGAGTCAGGAAGTTAGCTTCTAGCTTATTAGCTTGTAGGAGGTAGCTTCTTAGGTCTAAAGATTACATTGCGATTAATAGCCTAAAAAGCTACAAGCTAATAAGCTAAAAAATATGAATCCCGTTAGAAATTAATTGTGTATACGGGATTTCAGTAAAAAAGTTTAACAATAATAAAGAGTAAAATCAATTATAAACCTTAATTTCTAACGGGATGAACAAAAATTTAAAAGTCGTTTTTATCGTAGTAGCCGCTTTAACGGTTATTTTAACGATTGTCGCTTTAGTCGTTGCTTTTTTAACGGCAGACAAAAAAGGAACTAATCAAAACACTAACGTCACTATCACTAACGAAGGCCAAACCACCAACATCACCCCCGGCAATACCAGCATTACCAATACAAATGGCGGCAATACTAATACTTCAGTTACTAATACCAATGATGCTGAACCGACCACAACTGTGGAAGCAAGTCTGAAAACGACCGCTTCTAATTTCACTGAACGTTTTGGCAGCTATTCCAATGATAGTAATTTCGAAAATATAACCAAACTCGCGATTTATATGAGCGAAAGCATGCAGGAATGGGCTGATAATTATGTTGAAGAGCAGCAAGCCGACAATCAGCCTGACGCGGCATATTACGGCATAACTACCAAAGTCTTAAGCACCAAGACTGTTTCTCTGGATGAAAATAAAGGAACGGCCGAATTTACCGTAAGCACTCAGAGAAGAGAAACTTCTGGGAATCAAGACGCAAAAGTATTTTACCAGGATCTATCAATTAAATTTATTAAAGAAAGCGGAAGCTGGAAAGTGAATGAAGCGAACTGGCAAGCGGTTCAGTGATTATTATATCTAAGGAGTAGGGAATGAGTCGTGAGTTACGGATTGGGAATTGAGGAGTAAGATTTTAACTCATTCCTTTCCCCGCACTCCCATACCCATCTCGCACTCCTCGTTCCTTACTCCCAAAACTCCTAATCTCTAATATCTAAAAGTCTAATGATTAGCGATGGTGAAAACATTAACTCTACCAGAGAAGCCCTGAAGGCCAAGAGACATCTAAATCAGGTTCGTTTGCGGCGAGAAGATAACGAAAAAAATGGTCCGATGCTTTCCGATGATTTGTCTCCCGAAGAACAGCCCGGTGCCGCCCAGCTAATGAGTAAATTTCGAAACAGATTAAATAGGCGGGAAAGACCTTCAAACAGAACGATTTCCTCTGCAACCGGAGCAAATATTCCAGAAAGGCTGGGAGAGACGCTGCCTTTCCCCTCAAAAACAACGGAAAAGTCCGAGGAAGTTTCTCCTAAGTCCGAGGATGCTACTTCGCAGCAGCTGAATGATGTTAGAAACGCAGCAAGAGAACAAAATGCGAGCAGAACAAAAGGCCAGCAAGAAAAAGCCTTAAAACAAGCGGCAAGCAAAGCGCAATGGACTATTAGAAGGCATAAAGCCAGAATACCCTTGCTGCTGGCCGTGCTGGCAGTCGCCTTATTAAAAGACATTATCGATATTATGGGCGAGCTGTTAAGCGTGGGCACCTGGTCTTGGCTGGATTGGATGCTGGATATTTCACTGGGAATATCCGCTTATCTCTTAGGAATAGAAAAAAATTCCAAAGACAGAATGGTTGGCTGGGGATTTGTATTAATAGAAATGATTCCTTATGCCGGTCTTCTGCCCGCTTGGACGATCCGGGTAACTAAAGCGATGCGTCAGTCATGGGAAAAAATCCAGACGAATCAAAAATCGCTTGATAGCATCCAAAAAAAGACCCAATCTTTACCCCGTTAGAAGTCCCTTAAAAAATGATTCTTTTAAAAATATACAACTAACTCAAAAGATAGAACTTCTAACGGGGTTTACAAACTAATAAAAAAGCTTAAGATAAAAGTATGAGCAAAGCATTTAAAATATTCCTAACAGTCGCCGCTCTATTATTATTTCCCGGCATTGTTTTAGCGGATGTTACGCTTAATATACCGATTGGAGGAAAAACCTCCGTGACCGATTTAAGCGATTATATCAGAACTTTTTATACTTTTTTCGTTACTTCCGCCGGAATTCTGGCGACCGTTATGATTATGTTTGGCGGTTATCGTTGGATCACGGCAGGAGGCAATTCTTCTAAAATCAGCGAAGCTAAAGAAACCATTATCAGCGCTGCACTTGGTTTAGTACTGGCGCTGACTTCATACGTTATTTTAAATACCATTAATCCTGATATAACCGCCTTAAAAAAACTGGAGATTCCGATTGTTCAGCCTATGGCGGTTGAAGGATCCGCTTCCCGACTCTGTGATTTTAACCTTGAAATAAACACCCAAACTAATTTGCCGGTAACTTGCGGCGAGGTTATCTATCCTACGAATCAAAATGGACAAGTGGCAGCGGAGAAATGCTTAGGAATATGGTCGGCCGGTGATGAAAACTACTGTCAGGTTACCACAATAGGTAGCGGGACCTCTGCAGCAAAAACCGGTACGGAAAAATCCCTCATTAATATTACTAATCATCCCAGCGGCTACACTGAGTTTAATGTAAATAACGGTCCTGCTTATCAATCGGAGTGGAAACAGTGCGGGGTAGTGTGGTTTGACTCTTTGGGCAGTCATAAATACTTCGTTGGCAACGGCTGTCCCGAACTGCTTGATAAAAAAGCGCGTTGCTATCTGGACGGAGATACTGGTAGTTTTGCGTCCGATCCTTCTATTTCTGAATGTAGTGGTTTGAGCGGCTTTATTGAATATTTCGGCGAACTTCTTACGGCGGCCGAAATTAAAGCGGGGTGTGGCCACATAACCAATATGCAGTGCAAAAATTGAAATCGTAATTTGTTTTTATGAAATCACTCTCATCACTTAAAATAGTTGGCTTAATTCTGGGATTTATTATCGTGGTAATGGTTTTGGGTTACATAATTTACGCCGTTTTTTTCCGGGGCGAAGCAAAACCCAGCCAGTTAGTTAACGTCAACGGGGTTTTAGTAAATGCTTCTGATTTGCCTTTGGCTAATGAAAACGTTAATCGTCCCGCCGCGAATGTGAATGAGGGGATTGGGGAGTTGCCTATTTCCCGAGTGGCTAAAGGCGGTGATACTTTGGTGAGCGATGTAGTCGATTCCAGCGTTGCTGGCGTAACCATAACAGGAGCCAATCTTCGCTATTACGATAAAACTACCGGGCAGTTTTACCAAATCTCTCCCGATGGCAAAATAAAATCGCTTATCAGCGACGAAATTTTTCCAGAGGTGGAAAAAATCGCTTGGTCGCCGGATGCCTCACAAGTTGTTTTGACATTTCCCGATGGCGCTAATATTCTTTATGATTTCAGCAGTAAAAAACAGGCTACTCTTCCTAAAGAGATGAAAGAAATAGAATTTTCTCCCGCCGGGACCGAGATTGGATTTGAATATATTACGGATAATCCGGATAATAATTTTCTGGGAGTATCTAAACCGAATGGATCAGAAATGAAAGCGGTAGAAGACTTGGGGGATCAAAGCGAGAATGTGGCAATTAACTGGTCACCCTCTAATCAGGTTTTAGCCACCTATCGAAAAGGGAGCAGCGGAGAAAGCCAAGAGATATTCTTTATCGGCCTGCAAGGAGAAAACCTAAAATCGTTGGATGTAGAGGGGCGAGGATTTGAATCTAATTGGGATCAGTCAGGTGACAAGCTGCTTTATAGCACTTATGATTCAACCACTAACTACAATCCCGAGCTTAAGTTTGTTGATTATGGTGGAAACAATACCGGAAGAAATACAGTGAATACGGGATTAAAAACCTGGCCAAGTAAATGCACCATTGGCGCCAGTACGGCTTATTGCGGCGTGCCGTCTTATTTAGAAAAGGGAAGTGGTATTTATCCGACAATTGCTAAAGATATTCCTGACGTTTTTTGGAAAGTCGATCTTAGAACCGGAGCTAAAACAAAATTAGCCAATCCGGTCAATCAAGATGGTACCAGTATTTATAACGCTTCCCAAGTCTATCTTTCTCCGGATGAAAGCGTTTTGTATTTTACCGATACCAACACTGGAAAGTTACAATCCATAAAATTAAAATAAACCCCATTAGAGAACAGGGGGCCATAATCGTTTACGACATTGAATTAACGCCAGCATTAATCGTTTATAACTGCCTATTAAAATCGTCGGCTGTTCTCTAACAGGGTAAAAAATAATATAGTAGCTTACTGAGCTAGATTAACTCTTTTTTAATAATCCTCAATGACGGAGAAAAAAGAAGTCAAACAAAAAACATCCATTCTCTCTTCTAAAATATTTATTGCCGTAAGCATAGTCGGTTTAATTGGTTTCGTGGCGGTAGTTGGTTTGGTTATTTCAATATTTTATGAGCAACCGCAAACATTATCCAATAGCAGTTCCCTAATCACCGATAACGCGAGAAGAGGCGATCCTTTAATAACAGTCGTGGCCATTAAACCGGAAATAAACGGTTTGGATCCGATTCGTGGCTTGAAAGATGCCCCCGTTACTATAGTGGAATTCGGCGATTTTGAATGCCCTTATTGTTCCGTGATGAAGGATATCTTAAAAGACGTTCTTAGGGCTTATCCTGAAAAGGTAAGTTTGGTCTGGAAAGATTATCCCTTAACCGATACTCATTATAATGCTTATGAGGCCGCTATTGCCGCTCGCTGTGCCCAAAGACAGGAAAAATTTTGGGAAATGCACGATTTGTTGCTGGGCGGTAATTTGAACTCAGGCAGCTATACCGATTATGCCAAGGAATTGAATCTCAATATTGACGATTTTGACCAATGCGTCGATTCTAAAGAAACAGCCGCTTTGGTAGACGACGGCATTAAGCAGGGGCAAGATCTTTTTATTGAAGCGACTCCCCATTTTTATATTAACGATCAAGAAATAAGCGGAACGGCCACGGTTGATGATTTTAAAAAACTGATCGAAATAGAACTGGGAAAATGATCCCTCGATAATTTGAATGAATTGTAAAAATGGAAGGCGCGATTTGCGAATCGCGCCTTCTCCGCCTACTTTGTGAAAAACTATGGCAAAAATCAGAAAAATTTTTGTTTGCAGTAAGTGCGACGCCCAGTTTCCTAAATGGCAGGGGCGTTGTACGGAATGCGGCGACTGGGGAACGATCAGCGAACAGGTTGTTTCGGCAAAAGAAAAAACTTCTGTTCCTATGGCAAAAACCATTTCCTTTAATGATGTCAAAAGCGAAACAGTAATTCGCTATGCCACAGGAATAGGCGAATTCGACCGCGTACTGGGAGGGAGCCTGGCTTCTTCCTCAGTGGTTTTGCTGGGCGGTGATCCTGGTATTGGAAAATCCACCTTGGTCTTACAAACCGCGGCTAACTTAAGCAAAGACAAACGGGTGGTTTATGTTTCAGGAGAAGAGTCTCCAGAACAGGTAAAACAGCGTATCGAACGGCTGGGCTTGGCCGTGGGGAATTTAGAATTTGTTATTGAAACGGATATTGACGTAGTATCCGCCACGCTGGAAGGTACTCAGCCCCAGATTGCGGTGATTGATTCTATTCAGACCCTTTCCTCTCAAGAGGTGGCTTCTCAAGCGGGCAGCGTTCAGCAAATTAAGGCCACTACCAGCAAGTTGGTGGAGGTGGCGAAGAAAAACAACATCACTATTATTATCATCGGCCATGTTACCAAACAAGGCGCCGTGGCCGGTCCCCGTACCTTGGAGCATCTGGTTGACACCGTTTTATATTTAGAAGGCGATCGCTACCAGTCATTCCGAATTTTAAGAGCGATTAAAAACCGTTTCGGCGGTACGGATGAAATCGGCGTTTTTGAAATGAAGGAAGACGGAATGAAAGAGGTAACCAATCCTTCGGAAGCTTTTTTAAGAGACCGGGCTAAAGTGGCCGGTTCGGTAGTGACTTGTATTATGGAAGGCAGCCGACCCTTTTTAATCGAAGTCCAGGCCCTGGTTACTAAAGCCAGCTTTGGCTACCCTCAGCGGAAATCGGCCGGGTTCGATTATAAGCGTTTGCAACTGTTATTGGCCGTTCTTTCCAAACGGGCCGGTGTTTATTTGGGCGATAAGGATATTCATGTCAATGTGGTGGGAGGGGTAAAAGTGAAAGAGCCGACGGCCGATTTGGCCGTTTGCTTGGCCATTGTTTCCGCCCTGAAGAATATTACTTTGGATGGTGGCCTGGTTGTTCTAGGAGAAGTCGGGCTGGGGGGTGAAGTAAGAAGCGTGCTCCAAATAGAAAAGAAACTGGAAGAAGCTTCTAAACTGGGATTTAAAAAAATAATCACTCCCATGGGAACTAGAAGCAAGAAAGAAATAGCTATTTATCCTGTAAAGGACCTTAAAGAAGCCATTAGAGAAGCCTTTGTCTAAATCCGAAATTCTAATATCGAAATCCGAAACAAATTCTAAATCACAAATCCTAAATTTCAAACTTTGCTTTTGAATTGTTGTTTGTGATTTGATACCTTGTCGCGCCAGAGGCAGATCCGTCTCTTGCATGAATATATTAATGATAATTATCTGCTGATGAATAAATTAAATAGCAGTTTTTACCTTCAGCCAACTTTAAAAATCGCCCAAGAATTATTGGGTAAATTTTTAATCCACAACATTGGCAAGAAAAGGATTGTTGGCAGAATTATTGAAACTGAAGCTTATGTCGGGTTAAAGGACAAAGCTTCGCATGCTTCGCGCGGCCGGACTCCCCGAACGGAAATAATGTTTGGGCCGGCCGGCCAGGCCTATGTTTATCTCATTTATGGAATGTATTATTGCTTCAATGTGGTAACTGGCAGAAAAGATTATCCGGCGGCGGTTTTAATAAGGGCAATACAACCAATCACCGTAGGCGAGGATATATATCCTCGCCTACAAACGCCAACCAATGGCCCCGGCAAAGTATGCCGCTATTTAAAGATTGATAAAAAACTTAATGGTATCGATTTAACCGGCAATGTTTTATGGATGGAAGATCGGGGAATAGCGGTTAAAAAAAGCCAAATCGGCCGCGCCAAAAGAATCGGAGTTGATTATTCTGGAGAATATAAAAATAAGTTGTGGCGGTTTTATACAAAATGAATCATTAAAATATAAACAAATATGTTTTATGTTTATTTAATCAAAAGCAAAAAGGTAAATAATTGGGTATATATTGGTTCTACTGGTAACCTTAGGAAAAGGATAGCTATGCACAATATAGGGCAGGTAAGGTCAACAAAATATTATTGTCCATTTAGAATTATTTACTATGAAGCATATCTTTCAGAGAAAGATGCTAGAAAAAGGGAACAAAATCTGAAACTTAGATCCAATGCTTTTAATCAACTTCGAAAGCGTCTTATTGAAAGTTTAGAATCTTGAATTTATCCCCACACCTGAACTTATTTTTCATTAGTTCGTGAATATAAAAAATTCGGTTTTTTTATATTCAATTATTTTTTTCTTAACATATTCAGGTGTGGGGATAAAAAAAGCGGTGCTAGAGAGATCATGAAAAAAGAAATCTCTTTGCACCGCGACAACGAGCCGTTGGGTTAAGGTTCGAAAGATGGTGAAGCAAGAATGCTTCACTCGAGTTCAGACTGACAGTCAATGCACCGAGTAGCGGTCAGGACAGCTTCCATCCTTGCCTTGGGTATACGTTTTTTGGGCAGTTTGCAGTTCGGACCCTGGCAGATGCCGTAAAGCCCTCGTTTAATCAGCGCAATGATCGTGGCTAGATCTTCGCTCTCTTTCACAAGAAGCGAACGTTCCAGATTGTGAATCGGTGCCATTTCACGCGGAAAAGCGTTGTCAGCGGGATGCATGCCACGATAGGAACTCTCACCTGCTGACTCAGGGGTGCCAAGTTTCACTTGCACAGCAGCAAATGCTTCTTGAGCCTTTGCAAGTGCTGCTCTAGCTTTAGCGTTTAGCATGCCATTGTTTTGAGTACTTAGTCCATAGCTGGACATACTCGTTGCTCCTTCCTACAAAGTTATTACTTTCAAATGAGCCGGTAAGGTTTGATTTATAGGAAGGGTATCAGGGACCTCTTTTCATCCCCAGTCTCCTTTCAACTTGAGCGTTTGAACTCACTTGTGTATTTATTTGTATTCCCCTCAATTTAGGGTGTTGATTGCGAAAAACGGGAAGAGCCAACGTTCTCTGAAGGGGAGCAACATTCCTCCAGAGTTGTCCTGGCTCGCTGGGGGACAAACGCTGGCTCTTCCACAAGGTCAAAGGGCAGTGTTGAATTACAACAGTTAAGTATATAAAAAATCCCCTAATTGTCAAATAAAAGTTTGGGGCGATTCGTGAATTATTCTTACTCCAAATGAATTTTTTCGGTAAAGTTAGCCACTTTATCTTTTAAAACAGGATATTTGGTTAATTCTAGGTCGTCTTTCAGCAAGCTCCCCGCTTCTTGGCGGGTTATTTTAATTAAATCATAATCAGTAAGCCGGGCGATCCTTAAATTAGGGAAAAAACCGGATTGTTTACTGCCGTATACTTCTCCCGGACCCCGAAATTTCAAATCCTGTTCGGCTAAAGCGAATCCATCGTGGCTTTTCACCAGGGCATTTAGTCTTTGACTGACCGTTTCGCCGCCATTTTCGGTAAATAACAGACAATATGACTGGTATTCTCCTCTACCCACTCTTCCTCTAAACTGATGCAACTGGGCCAGCCCGAAACGCTCTGATCCTTCAATCATCATAATGGTGGCGTTAGGCACGTCTACTCCCACCTCTACCACCGCCGTGGATACCAATATCTTGTATTCCTTTTTAAGAAACCCTTTCATTACTTGTTCTTTTTCCTTGGTGGGCATTCTTCCATGGAGAATGCCGATTTTAATATCGGGAAATATTTCCTCGTTCAGCTTTTCATATTCGGTGGTGGCCGCTTTTACTCCCAGTTTGTCCGATTCCTCAATCAAAGGACAAATTACGAAAACCTGCCGCCCCTTTTCTATTTCCGTTCTTATGAACTGATAGGCCTTGGTTCGTTTTTCCGGCGGTACGATTTTAGTAAATACCTTTTTGCGGCCGGGCGGCATTTCGTCTAAAACCGACAAATCCAAATCGCCATAGACTGTCAGTGCCAATGATCGGGGGATAGGAGTAGCAGTCATGGAAAGCAAATGAGGTCTCCCATCATTGGAAGAGAGATTCATTTCCTTCAGTTTTTTTCTTTGTTCTACTCCAAAGCGGTGCTGTTCATCAATAATGGTAAGTCCTAAATTTTTGAATCGGACATTTTTTTGAATTAAAGCATGGGTGCCAATTAGAATATCGATTTTTCCTTCGGCGTTTTTTTCTAACAATTCCTTTTTCTTGATCTCCTTTTTACCGGTTAACCGGGCGGCCGAGCTGGTCAATAGTCCTATTCTTATTTTTGATTTAGCAAAGAGTTTTTTTAAAGTTTCAAAATGCTGCTGGGCCAGTATTTCGGTGGGCGCCATTAGGGCCGATTGGAATTTATTGAGCGCGGTATTAAACATGGCGATT
>PFMD01000027.1:4968-19558 GCA_002784945.1 Candidatus Kerfeldbacteria bacterium CG_4_10_14_0_8_um_filter_42_10 | reverse complement strand
TCCGGAACCGACATCCCCCTCTAACAGACGATTCATAGGATTTGTTTTTTCTAGATCTTTCAGAATCTCCCAGGCCGCTTTTCTTTGCGCCTGGGTCAGCTGAAAGGGCAGGCTCGCGACAAACTTTTTAGTGTCATTTTCCTTGAAGCCGATCAAAGGCGCCTTCTCTTTTTTTAACGCCTCCTTAATTTTAAGAGCCTCTAGTTGAATTAAGAACAGTTCATCGAATTTTAACCGGAAACGCGCCCTCTGAAGAATTGGTTCCTTTTCAGGAAAATGAATCTGCCTTAATGCGGTTTTCAAATCCAAGAGCTTCTGCCGCAGAATAATGGGTGACGGCAGCCAGTCGCCAACTTTAGGAAGGGCAGTTTGAGAAAGTTTCACTAAATAGCGAATCTGTTTTTGGGTCAGCCGGGCCGTGGTGGGATAAATGGGCACCAGCCGGGCAGTGTGCAGCGGGATTGATTTTACTTTTTCATAAGCGGGATTGACGAACTGAAAATTCAAAAGCTCTTTTTCTACCCTTCCCGACAAAAACAGTTCATCTCCCGGCTTGATTATTTTAATTAGAAACGGCTGCCTAAACCAAATCGCTTTTATTGAGCCGCTGTCGTCGCTTAGAATCGCCTCGGTTAAAACCATCCTTTTTCTGGGAGAGCGCCGGTTTTTTATCAAATCTACCCGGGCCTTTACAGTGGAGGCGGTTCCGACTTGTAAATCATTTATTTTAGAGATTCGACTGAAGTCGTCATAGCGAAAAGGATAATAAAAAAGCAGCTCCCCCACCGTGTTCAATCCTAATTTGGTTAATAATTTAGCGGTGCGGGGCCCTACCGTGGGCAATTGCGAAAGAAGGATTGATAATTCCATGAAAATGAAAATTCCCTTTAGTTAGCTCTCTAAAATAGATTTTATCACAATAGGGGCAATTCATGAATCCCGTTAGAAATCCGCTTTGAATAGATATTGTTTATAAAATAATTATCGGATTTTAATTTTATATTTCTAACGGGATGAATTGCCCTTACCTCTGTCCTTTAGCAACCAAAGGCCAACATAAGAAAGCGGGGTGTAAAGCGCGCCCATTATGACTTTATAAAGCCACCAGGAAATAATTATACTAACCAGGGTGGAAGTGGAGTATACGCCGGCAAACGCAATCACCATGAAAATCACCGAGTCGAGCAGCTGAGACCATAAATTAGAAAGCAGGGAGCGCAGCCAAAATAATTTTGTTCCAAGCTTCTGGCGAAAGAAGAAGAAAGAAAAAACATCTTGATATTCAGCCACCAAAAAAGCGACCAGCGAAGCAATGGCCATGCGCACTGATATGCCGAAAATTTGGTTGTATCCTTCTTTAGCCCACGCGCCGTCTGATGACCAGGGCATGGACAGGGAAATGAAAGAATAAGCAATAAAGAGCGCGGTGCTGATAAATCCTGCTAAAACAAAGAATTTAGCGGTACGTTTCCCGTAAATTTCGCCAATTACGTCGGTCATTAAAAAAACCACGGGAAAAGAAAATACCGCTACCGAGAGATGCGAATGGAATAAAAACGGCATTATCTTTAACCCCAGGGTATTGGCCGCAAATAGAGAGGTAAGATATAGGGCCAGCGCGATAATTAATTTTTTGAAGGAGTGTTCAGGAATTGGAATCATGATAAGTAAGTAGGTTAATTAGTTAAAATAAAACCCACCGACAGGCGGGAAATTATTTCAGAAATAAATTTCTTCCCTATCGGTGCAGAGAAAGGGGATAAGAGACAAAGCTAGACCAAGTTTTTATTCGGTGATTATACAGCATATTTTTATTTGGTGCGCCCGGGAGGACTTGAACCTCCGGCCTTGAGCTCCGCAAGCTCACGCTCTATCCAGCTGAGCTACGGGCGCCTAAGGGTTTAAAGAAGGTAGACCTGAAGTCTACCCAAATACATTGACAATATTTTCAGCAATTATAATTTTAAGAATTTTCGAATTTGCTCCGAAGTTGATTCATCCTCTTTGGTCAAATCTTCTTCTAAATTTTCCAGCAAAAGATCCCGCACTTTTAAAGGATTTTTATTTTCTAAAGGAATAGTTATATCGGGTCGGAGCGTTGCTTTATAGCTTAAATAAAGCGTTTTGGAATTCGGCGGATTGTAGATTATCCAAAATTTATTGATGTCTCGGTAAGAATGAAAAGAGCTGCCGATTACTACGCCTTGTTCCGTTATTTTAAAATTGATCTTATCGGGTTTGCGGTTGACTTGGAAAAGAATTATCAGACTGGCAATAATGATAATTAAGGCGAAAAGAAAGTTATTGGTAAATACGGCGTAAAAAAGAAAACCAAGCGCAATTGCCGCGGCCATAATATACCAAACTGTTCCTCGTTCATACTCCTCATACTCCGAAAATTTCCATTCCATTAATGCTTTACCGGTATCCGCGGAGTTATTGGTAGACTCAGCCTGTTTTTTTGTCGGTTTTTTAATGTCGATGGCCATTTATAATCAAATTAAGGTTATTTCTATTATAGCAAAAGATGCCTTTTTTGTCTTTATTGTTACCCCCTTTTTTAATAAATGAAAAAGGGGTTGTCCAAGATGGAGGGCAGCCCCGGTAAAAAGCGGGCAAGATTACTGGTTAGAGGTGCAAGTTAGGGTGTAGTCATTGTCGTCGTTGTGCCATGTTTCCTGGTAATACAACTTCCCACTTATGGTGAATTCTCCTTCCACTTCATTAGTGTGTGTGAATTCAAGCGGGAAAGAAGTGGCGTAACTGATTCCGTTTCCATATTCATTGGTGTCGGCGGGAACATCCACGTAAATGGTGGTATTTCCATTCCAGTTTCCCGTAATCGGGATGGTAAAACTGGGAGAAAAATACGATCCACCACCTACGGATATAATGATTTCGATCTGTAGTAATCCTTCCAATGATGAGTCGGGTTGGACTTGGAACGAAATATTTCCTCCTTGTCCAGTCCATTGCCCTTCATGAATTGGGTGACCCTCCCAAGTCAATGGTACTATTACGTCGGTAACCAGCGGTGTGACGTAGATGGATGTTACTGAGGGGTCATCACCCCACCCCAGCTCGTTGCAGTAAGAGTAGATCTGGTATTCCTGCTGTCCGATAGGAGGGAAAGAATCACACAGTTGACTGACGGTGGGCGCCAAACACCAGGGATCTTCCTCCAAGTTCCATGTAATATAAGGGTTGGGACCGTAAGCGACAATGTATCCGACCAGAGAATCGCTGTAAACTAGATCCCAACTAAGCATCACTCCTTCGGTTACTCGTTCCGACGTGAAATTAGTTGGCGCTGGGAGTGGTTCTGGATCAGGGCCAGAGCCGCCACTTCCAGATCCACCACCTCCTCCGTTTCCGGGATCGCTCGGGCCGCTTCCACTACTGCAGCCCAGTGCTAGCGCTATTAGGAATAGCGCTGCCATTTTCAGTAAGTTCTTTGCGTTCATGAGTTTATCCTCCTTGGGATAGTGTGGGGTATTTGATACGGTAGTTTTTGGAATTATAATGTGAAAAGAACCTTGATCTTGCTCGCTATTTATATATACTTTTATTATATTCTAAAATTGGTTTATATCAAGAGTGGGATTGATTTTTGCCTAGTTGTAGCGAAGCACAGGGTGGCGGAGCCATGCACCAGACGGTGCATGGTGGAGAGGGATTTCCGCGTCGTCCCGCGGATGCGAGATTCCTTGTCCTAGGCAATGCTCCTACGCTCGCTCAGAGCAGTCGGCATTCGGCTGCGTCCCGCAATACGGGACTTACCTCACTTCTGCCCGTTCGAATCCCTTTTTAATTTAAAATTTTTTTCGTATGACTTTTAAAATTTCCATTAATTAAATCTTCTTTTTTCTTTCGGGACCATTTTTTTATCTGTAATTCTCTCCTATGTGCTTCTAAATAAGTTTGGTATTTTTCCGAATAAATTATCTTAGCGTTACCATGCTGTTTTATCCAAACGGCGCCATTACCTTCGTTGTGTCTTTTAATTCTATTATCTAAATTGTTTGTTATTCCGATGTAAATACTGTTATCCAGACAGCGAGCGATGTAAAAATAATATGGTTGTATTATCATTATTAGAATATATTTTGGCCTCTCGACTCTTTCTCGAATTAACAACCAGGAGCTTTTATAAGCACTAGTCGAAATATTGTGCCCCTCGGCTGCGCTTGGGGCATTCGACTCATCATTTAAATATGTATGGTCGTAGTCCCGCGGTAGTGGGACGAAGACCATGAGCGAATCCCGCGAAGCGGGATGAGTCGAATGGCGGAGAGGGCGGGATTTGAACCCGCGCGCCGAGGAAAAACCCCGACCTAGGAGTTTAGCAAACTCCCCCCTTCAACCTCTTGGGTACCTCTCCATTTTTTTATTAAAGAATCGTATATTCCCATTATATGATGTAAACTTTTTACATCATAATATTTGACGGTGCAAGTTCCTAAGTAATTTTTTCTCTTCATCGATTTTGTTGGTCTGGTAATAGTTGATTTGTAAAATTGATTTTCAGGAATTGAAAGTAAATTACTCCAATATTTCTTTATTTCTTTTTCTATATGCGTAGTATGAATTTGAAGATGGATTTTAATCTTTTTCTCATCTAATTTGAACCCTCTTCTTAATAGAAAAAGAAATATAAAGACTAAATCAGGGTCACTGTTGGAAAAAGTAAGAGCATTGCTAGATGGATATTTTGAACCTTCGCACCAGTAAAGTAAAGAGCAAAATACTTTTGATAAGTCTTTATTAAGTTTTAATTTTTTAGCAATACCAGCGTATCTAGATCTTTCTTTCTTTTCTTTAAGTCGTGCCTTTTTGAATAAAGTATTCTGAGAAGGAATGTCTCTAATCCATCTAGATATTGTTGTGTCAGGAATATTGAATTTTTTTTCTAACTTTTTTATTGAAAATCCTTCTT
Organism: Candidatus Kerfeldbacteria bacterium CG_4_10_14_0_8_um_filter_42_10; assembly: GCA_002784945.1. Classification (GTDB taxonomy): domain Bacteria; phylum Patescibacteriota; class Patescibacteriia; order UM-FILTER-42-10; family UM-FILTER-42-10; genus UM-FILTER-42-10. Next base: position 14,622 of record PFMD01000027.1, on the reverse strand, counting down.
TCCTAGCTTTTCGGACTTGATTAACTATTTTTTCTAAATAAAACTTCATGTACTTATTTTACATAAACTCACATAAATTTACAATAGTTTATAAACCTTTGATTGTTTAACCACGCTTATTTATTCAAATTCTATATATGCTAGGCTTGTTATATATTGGCGGTGGGAAGAGGATTCGAACCTCTGATCCCGTTTTGCGGGATACTGGTTTTCAAGACCAGCTCGTTAAACCGCTCCGACATCCCACCTTAATGACGATATTTGTTGTCTTTAAGTTTTTTTAGAGACCCCTCATTTAGTTCGGGGTGAGATTGTTGAATAATTCAACAATCTCAATTTAAACTAACATTTTTTCGTTTAAAAATCAACTCTTCTTTAGCTAAAACAAGCGCTCCGACAGATCGGCACCCCGCTTTTCTTAGAGTTAGGGCCGCTTCCTTAATTGTGGAGCCGGTAGTCAAGACATCATCCACTAAGATTACTTTTTGATTTATTACTGAAATTTTATCCAAACAACTAAAAGCGTCTTTCATGTTAACCAAGCGTTCTTTTCTGCTGAGTTTCATCTGCGAGCCCGTATTTTTTATCCTCTTTAGTATTTTAGGATTCACGCTGATTCTGGGCATATGCTGCGATAATGATTTGGCGATTAGTTCAGATTGATTGAATCCTCTTTCGCGATATCGTTTTTGGTAAAGCGGAATAGGAACGAAAACGGACTGGCTGAATTTAGTTAGCCCTTTATTCTGATGAGTGAAATTTTTGATTAAAGGATTCAAATCATCAATCATTTGCCAGGCTAAGTTGTATTTTAAATCATGCAAAAATTCCTGAAACAAAGGGTTTTGGTAATTAGTGATTACCTTCAAAAAATCTAATCCTGATTCCGTTTGGCATTTTTGGCAAAGCTGCAATCGGGGCTGTTTCTGTTCGCACCAAGGACAAATCCGTTTTTGATAAAGAGGTATGCTTTGAATACATTTTTTACAAAGCCATTCCCCTTCTTTATGGCATCCCAGGCAGTTTATCGGAAATAAAATATCCAGCAGGAATTGAGTAGTTTTTTTAATCGAATCTTTTAACATCATGATGATAAATAAAAACCAGGCTTGAAGACGCCCGGTATTATTAGATGTATTATAACTTGATTATTTTTCTAACACAACCTCTTTTTGCTTGGTCTTAATTTTTATTGCTTGCCCCTTAGGAAGGTCCTCGGATAGAATTTTTTCCGCAATCGGATTTTCCACATTTTCCTGAATTACCCGGCGTACTTCGCGCGCCCCTTTTTCGGGAATAAAACTCTTTTTAGCCAATTCATCAATGGCCGATTTTGATAGTTCTAAACTAAGCCCTTTTTCTTTCAGCCGTTCTTTTAATTCATTTATTTGCAGTTCAACTATCTTTTTGATGGAGGGGGAGTCCAAAGGCTTGAATACAATCGTTTTATCTATCCGATTTAAAAATTCAGGCTTAAATATTTTTTCCAATTCCTTAAGCACTTGCTGTTTAATAGAGTTATAATTCATTTGTGCTTCTTTTTTTACCGATTCGAAGCCGATCGCGCCCTGGTTGAGCAAAGAAAGGCCCACGTTGGAAGTGAGAATAATAATGGTGTTTTTGAAATTTATTTTTTTGCCAACGGCGTCTGTTAATTGGCCATCTTCCAAAATTTGAAGCAGTAAGTTGAATATTTCAGGATGTGCTTTTTCAATCTCATCAAACAAAACTACGGAGTACGGTTTTCTTCTGACACTTTCGGTTAGTTTGCCGCCTTCTTTGTATCCCACATAGCCGGCGGGCGCACCGATTAATTTAGAAGCCTGGAAGCTTTCCGCGAATTCAGACATATCCATTCTAATTAAAGCATCCTCGCTTTCAAAAACAGTACGGGTAATTACTTTAGCCATTTCTGTTTTACCCACTCCCGTCGGTCCTAAGAAAATGAAAGATCCCAGCGGTCTATTAGGCGGAGCCAGTCCCGCTCGAGAGCGTTTAATGAACCCGCTGACTTCTTTAATCGCTTCTTCTTGGCCGACTATTTGCTGGGCGATTCTTTTTTCCAAGTTCACAATTTTTTCCTTTTCTTCCAGACTAAGTTCAGTAAGGGGGATTTTGGTAATTCGGCTGATGACCTGGGTGATTTCTTTTTCCGTTATTTTACCCAGCGGTTTTTTGTGCAACTGAGCCTGCTTTGTTTTTAACTCCACCAACCTGCTTTTTAAGGATTTTTCCCGTCCTCTTATCTCCATCGCTTCGCTAAAGTCCTCTTGAGTAACGGCCGTTTCTTTAGCTATTTGCATCTTTCCGATCATTCCTCCAATTTCTTTTATTTCTTGGGAGAGGGGATCGGCTTTTTGATTAATTTTCAGCTGAGAAGCCGCTTCGTCAACCAAATCAATCGCCTTGTCCGGCCAGAATTTATCCTGCAGGTAGCGCTCGCTAAGCTTAATGGCAGCGTCTAGAGCTTGATCAGTAATAACCACTCGGTGGTAAGTTTCGTAGTTCTTTTTGATTCCTTTCAGTACCATCAAAGTTTCTTCAGCGGTAGGTTCCTCAATTAGAATAGGTTGAAATCGTCTTTCTAAAGCCGCGTCTGATTCAATGTGCTTTCGGTATTCATCCAAAGTGGTTGCTCCAATGCAGCGGATCTCTCCTTTTGATAAAGCGGGCTTTAAAATATTGGCGGCATCCATTGAACCAGTGGTACTCCCTGCGCCAATAATCATATGTACTTCGTCAATGAAAAGAATTATGTTTGGGTCGTTCCTTATTTCGTCGATAATCTGTTTGATCCTTCCTTCGAATTCACCGCGGTAAATTGTGCCGGCTACCACTAGACTTAAATCCAGGCTTAGTATCCTTTTGTCTTTAAGGATTTCGGGCACATTCCCTTCCAAAATCCTTTTGGCAATCCCTTCGACAATGGCTGTTTTGCCCGTGCCCGGCTCGCCGATCAGAACAGGATTGTTCTTAGTCCGGCGGGCTAAGATATGAATCAACCGCGCTATTTCCGTTTGGCGGCCAATTACTGGATCGATTGTTTTTTGAGCTTCCTTGCTGGTAAGGTCATTACAAAAAAATTCTAAGGCGGTATTTTGTCCAAAATCCTTATTGTCCAAATTTGCTGTTGTTTCTTTGCTTTGATCAAATACCCGCGTGAGGTCAGGAAACTTAGAGGTGCTTTTAAGAACTATATTAAGATGTTGCTTAATGTCTTTGACGTTAATGTGTTGTTGTTCGAATATTTTGCGGATATTGTCATCTTCTACCGCTAAAATTCCGTAGAGCAAGTGTTCGGTTCCGATGTATTTATGCTTATACTGGGCGGAAACATTAGCTGCTTTTTCCAGAATTAATTTGCTTTTTTCGGAAAATTTAGGAATGACTGATTCCACATTTTTTAAAGAGTCTATCGGTTCTTTCACTCCCACCGGCATGTTTGAGCTTGCCGGCGGCTGAAATTTAAGCCCGGATTTAATTAACACTTCCGTTCCAATACTGCCGCGTTGTCTGACCAAGCTCATTAAAAGATCAGCCGGCACGACCGTTTCCCGTTTTGCCTGAGCAGCAAGCTCCGCCGCTGTTTTAAGCGCGTTTTTTAGATGAGTAGTGAATTTGTTGAGGATGTCCATTTTTAGAACTAGGAGATTAGCTTTTTAGCTTGTAGCTTTTTAGCTTATTAAGTTTTAAATTGTTTTATTGTTATATTGTTAAATTGTTGAAAAGTACCAGTAAAGCAATAAAGCAATATAACAATAAAGCAATTTCTAATTAACTTAGTTAATTTAATTTACTATCTTTCAAAGAAGCTAAAGCTAACGCCTAATGAACTACAAGCTGATTTACGCCATGGAACGAAGGGCTTTAATTCTCTCTTCAATTGGCGGATGAGTGGAAAATAATCTGGCCAATCCTTTTAAAGTTTTAGAGCCAAAGGGATTGGAAATATAAAGATGGGCAGTGGCGTTATTGGCGCGCATCATCGGTTTTTGGTTAGAAGTCTCTATTTTTTCCAAGGCCTTGGCTAGCCCTTCCGGATATCTGGTTAAAAGCGATCCCGAAGCGTCAGCCAGAAACTCTCTTTTGCGCGATACGGCAAACTTAATCAACTGGGCAATAATCGGAGCAAAAATCAGCAAAACCAGGCCGATAATCATAAAGATCCCTTGTTGGCCTCCTCCCCGAGAATTTCTGCGTCCGCCGAAAAAATTAACCCGGAAGAACCAGTTAGAAAGCAAGGCCACTATTCCTACGCAAATAACCACCAGAGTCATCAGTCTGATGTCATAATTTTTAATATGAGACAATTCATGCGCCAATACTCCCTCTAGCTCTTCATTCTCTAATTTCTCGATTGCTCCGGTGGTTACGGCAATAGAAGCATGTTCGGGATCTCTTCCGGTGGCGAAAGCATTGATCGCCGGATCATTAATAATATATATTTTTGGTTTTGCTGAACCGGCGGTAATGCATAAATTCTCAATCATCCGGTAAACATAAGGATTCTGTTCTTTGGTGATGGCTTCAGCTCCCGCTGTCCAAAGAGCTACTTTATCGCCCGAATAATAGCCAAAAAGAGCCATTACTATGGCAATTATGACGGCCATAATTAAACCGCCATAACCTAAATCATTCAGTTCTCCGAAAATCCAACCCAAAAAACCAATCAGGATTATAAATAGCATGATTAGAAAAATGGATTTACGTTTATTGGAGTCGATCTGGTTGTACATATTTTTAGCTTTAAGCTTAGGGCTTTGAGCTCAGAGCTCTGAGCCTCGGGCCCTAGGCCTAACTTAGGTTCTTAGCTTTTTACAAAAAGCAATTAATTTTTTCCCAAGAAGTTCTGCTTTTGCTAAATACTCATCATGTTCTTTAGCAGAAATATACTTTTCATCCAGAGCGATATCTAAACATGCTACTACTTCTTCTAATGAGGTTAAAGAGGTGTTTAAAAACCGACCGAAATCAAGGTCAGTTAATCGATTAGAGCCCTCGGCAATATTAAGTAAAATGGAATTTGCGGCGCGACGGGTTTGAGAGGTTAAATTAAATAATTCTCCTTTAGGAAATTTTTTAGTCAATTCGTATATTTCTTTTCTGAAATTCAGGGCGTCTTTGTAAACTCGGAAATTTCTAAATCGGAACAACATGGCTTTAGGCTTAGAGCTTTGAGCTCTGGGCCCCGTGCCCCAGGCTCTAAGCAGATTAGAATTTCACTTCTACGTTCTTTCGTTCCGCCTCTTGCTCTACTTCAAAGAATTCCCTTTCTTTAAAGCCCAGCGATTTAGCAATCATATTAGTGGGAAAAACCTGCAGTTTGGTGTTGAAGTCCCGGACATTGCCGTTATAGAAGCGTCGGGAAGCCTGAATTTTATTTTCCGTATCGGAAAGCTCGTCCTGTAGTTTAGCGAAGTTTTCATTGGCTTTTAAATCGGGATAGTTTTCGGCCACGGCAAACAAGGTTTTTAAAGTTCCGGTTAACATGTTTTCCGCTTCACCTTGCTCCTTAGGATTCTTTGCTTCCATCGCTCTGGTCCGAGCCTGAGTCACTTTTTCAAAAAGTTCCCGTTCGTGCGTGGCGTATCCTTTTACCGTTTCGATCAAATTAGGAATTAAATCATAACGCCGTTTTAACTGAACATCAATGTCGGACCACGCTTCCTCCGTCCGGTTTTTTAATCGGATTAGTCCGTTATAAGTGGCAATTAGCCACAGCACGATTACTGCTACGGCAATTACGATAATCCAGAGAAATGTACTCATATTTTTTTGGGTTAAGTATTTAAAATTACTAAGCTAGTTATAATTCCGTCGCCAATACCCTGATTTTGGTAGCTTGGAATTCAGTTTTTTCTTTTACGTTTTCATTAGATTGGGCAATTACCCGATCGCCTACCTGAACCTCGTTCAATTGAATGGTTTGTTCGCGCTCCGCTTGATTCTCGGTAGCGCCAGGAGGAACAGGAGGTTTAGTGATGTCTAACTTACTGAACTGAGTATTGTCTGAAGTCGCAATTATCAGATCTTTTTCTACCAATACTCCATTTTCCTGAACGCTGGTTTTTAGATAGACCGTTTTGCCTTCAATTGAAGTCACCTCTCCGGAGTAAGCATAGATTTCTGATGGTGCGGGCGGAGTGGGTAATGATGAATCCAAGACCAGTTGTCCTAAACCGTTGTTTTGGCCGGAACTGTTTTTTGTGTCGATACTCCGGGCGTCCGCCACCCCCCAGTAATAGCCCGCTATCGCCGCGGCCACAAGCAGAATAACAGTTGTTGCCGTAGCGATCATGGATACCTTATTACTTTCTTCCAAGAAACTGGCATTACCATTTTTTGTGGTTGACATATCTTTCCAGTTGTGTTAAAATTAGATCAGTAATATTGGCTATTAACAAATTATATTATATAATTCTTTAAGAAGGTTTGTCAAAGATTAAATTCTGTCGTTATTAATACAGTTACTAAACAGTTTAACTTTCATACCTAATTGCCTGTCATTAATATGAAACGTAAAAATAAGCTGTTATCACAGTCTATTTTCTCAAAATTGAGCAAAAGGGCTGTTTTTTGCCTAAGTTTGGCCATTTTAAGCATTGCTTTGAGTTTGATTATTAATCAAACATTCGCTTTACAGTGGCAGGGTCCCACTGCTAATCCTCCTGATTCCGGCACGGTACAACCTCCCATCAATACTTCCAGCTACAACCAAGAAAAATCAGGTGGGTTAATAATAGCTTCGGGTGCCGATAAAAAAGTGGGGATTGGTGATTTTAGCTGGGGCGGCACTGAACCGGCCTATGAGTTAGATGTAATTGGTGATGTTCATGCCACTGGTTCCGGCTTATTCGGTGGAGTAATGGAGGCCGGGGCTACCAGATTATCAGAGTTATGTATTGCTGATGAAGGAACGTTATGCATGTCAGGAAATAACATTTTACATGCTACTGGAGCCTTACAGTTAGAGGGAAATGCCACTCTTAACGGCAATCTCGTTGTCGATACCGATACTTTTCAGGTTTCAAGCGGATTAGTTTATATAAAATCGGTTTTAGATTCGGGCCTTATGAATATCGGAAGCGTAGATATATTGGACAAAAGCGCTATTTCGGCCATGAATGCCAGCGATACTTTAGCGGCTGTTTATGGCACGGGAACTAAAACGGGCGTCTATGGCAACTCTAATTTAGGCACGGGTATTTACGGCAGCGGAGGCCCCAATGGCTATGGCGTATGGGGCTCTTCCTTGGCCGGTGCCAAAGGCGGAGTAGTAGGAGAGGGTTCGATCGTCGCCCCGGGAGTGGTGGGATATGGCTATACCGGAATAATCGCAGTAGACAAGAACGAAGTAAATATTTTTATGAGTTATGCTAGTACTTTGGCCGGATGGTTCAAAGGAGATGTGGTAATTGAAGAAAGCAGCGGTACCAGCAATTCTGGCGACTTAACTCTGACAAACGGAGATCTCACCGTAGCCGGCGATATGAATGTTGATAACAGTACTTTAGTAGTTGATTCAGTTAATCATCGAGTAGGTATAGGAACGGTCAATCCAGAGGTACGTTTAGAAGTAGCAGCAGCTAGCAATCAAGCCGGAATTTATGCCTCTTCTGGAACGGCGTCCGGAAATCCTCAACAAAATGGGCCGGAAACTACCATTGCCGCGATTTATGCACATGGAGGAAACGCCACGGATAGTGCCGTTAATTTTGGGGTCTATGGCAAGGCCGGTACTTCTTCTGGCGCATCAACAACCTACGGCATTTATGGTTACGCCGATGATTCTACTAGTTCCTATGCCGGTTATTTTAAAGGGCCGGTAAAGATTGATGATAACGGCGGTGTCCCGGGTACACTAAACGTTAAAAATACTGCCACTTTCAGTAATAATGTGACGGTCGAAGGCGTTACTACTCTGGCGGGCGATCTGCAAAATTCCGGAGGGTTATATGTTTATGATACTAGTGGCCGCAATTGTGTTCCTCCTACCAGTAAAGATAACGGGACGCTATATGTTTGCAAATACTGTGATGCACAAATAGAGTACACTACTTTGTATGTTTACTTGGATAATGAAGATGGGAACGGTAATAACGACTGGATTCAAACCGCCGAGAATACAAAAAGCATCGCGCCTAATAATTGCGGAAGTTAAAAATAATGGGTAAAATTTTTAAAAAATTCAATTCGCTAGCAACAGTCAGTGTTAGCATAACAATAGGAAGCTTAGTTATAGGTTTAGGCATTAACATTGCTTGGGCCGATTGGACCCCTCCTTCAGGCAATCCTCCTGAAGGAAGCATTGCCGCGCCGATTAATATCTCTTCGGCGAGCCAGTACAAAGAAGGGGGATTAATGCTAGGGGGAACCAGCGGACCCGGCAGTTATAAACTGAACGTTCAAGGCACCGCTTATATTACCGAAAATCTAGATATGGATAGCGGGTTGAATATCAAAGGAAATATCTTGGCTACCGGCACTTCCGGAACCCAAAGCGTCGGCAGCGACGCCAGTCCCTTTGACGCTCTGTGGATTAAATCGGACCTAGCTACCAGCGGGATCCAATTTGATGTCGCTTCAGGAAACGCTGGATTTAAATATAATAATTCCGGAGGACAATTTGAATTTTGGAGAACATCGGCAATTATGACTCTTTCCGATGCCGGTGATCTAAATGTGGTTGGTAACGCGGTGATTGACCAAGGTCTGACTGTAGACACCAATACGTTAGTGGTCGATGCTACCGATAACCAGGTGGGCATTGGTACCGCTGATCCCGGAGAATCATTGGATGTTGCTTCAGGCAATGTTGAAATTACCACTGGTAATTTGACGGTAGGATCCTCCACTTTTACTCCCGGAACAAAAATAAATGTCGGGAGTTTAGCTGTTCCTGTATCCGGAATCGGGTTAATCGCCAGCAGTTCCGATAACTATGGTGTAATGGCTTACAGTACCGGAACCGGCGCCATTGCTTTGTCAGCTTATGCCCCCAACGGTTACGGAGCCTATGGAAAAACGGACAGCCTAACCTATACGGGAATTTACGGTGAAACCACCGCCGTAGGCACCACAATAGATGAAGGAATCGCTATTTATGGAAAAGGAGCCGGGATAGTGATAGGCGGCGGAGCCGGAGCAGACATAAACAATGTGCCGACTAACCCCGGAACATTCTCCACTGCCGTTTTTGGTAAAGGCGGACAGTTGAGCGGTAATTACACGGATCATTTCAATTCTTTCGGCGTTTATGGAGATAGCGGAGACATCAATGAGCCGCCGGACGATAAGAATATTTATACTTACGGAGTTTACGGAAAAGCAGGCGATATTACCAATGCTTCGGCCAGTTCCAATGCGCATACTTATGGGGTATTCGGGGAAGCTTCTACCAGCGTTGATCCAGACGGATTAAGCTATGCCGGCTGGTTTGAAGGGGATACGGTAATAAATGGTAATTTAACCATCGGTGATCCCGCCAGCCCTTTTATGACTATTGATCAAGCCGGCGGCAAGGTGGGGATCGGAGCGGCTAGCCCCTTAGTAAAGCTGCATGTTCAGGCTAATGACGGCGAGGCGGGGGTTTACGGAATAGCGGGCGATTCCGGCGCAGCGATTCCTGACGGGCCTCTGATAACGGTAGCGGGT
>PFMD01000027.1:0-4903 GCA_002784945.1 Candidatus Kerfeldbacteria bacterium CG_4_10_14_0_8_um_filter_42_10 | reverse complement strand
TCCTTCTTCTAGCGGAACCACGGTGGCAGTAGCGGGAATGTCCGATCCGGGCGGCGGGAATACTTACGCGGGTTATTTTTACGGACCGGTTAAAATTATTAATAATTCCTCGGCCTTAGGCACTTTGGATGTGCAGGGAGAAGCTACTCTTCGAAGCAATGTAGCGATTGCCGGAGATTTAAAGAATTACGGCGGCTTAGAAGTAATTAACGGCAGTACCGGAGCTACCTGTACCGGAGCGGAACCTTCTAGTTATGATCAAGGAACCATGTTTATTTGCCGGCACTGTGTGGCTGTTCCAGGAGCATTAAAATTCGAATTAATGATTAGGGTAGGTGATCGCTGGTTTAGCGTAGTACAAGATGATTACGGCAGTTGCTGAACTTAAGTTTTTTAACAAATTAGATGTTAAAACAAAAGTACAATTGGGTAATTCTAATCATTATTGCTTTTTTTATATCTTTTGTTTTGGTAATCGGACTCCGAGTGAACCAGACGGCAGCTTCGGCCCAGCCGGGCTGGGAAGAAACCAATGTTTCCGGCTGGAGCTGGGCGGGAATAGCGACCAGTACGGGCGGTCCTGATAACATTCCCCATATTGGATGGTTCAGCAATAACTGTTACAACTCCTTTTACGGTGTGCTGGAAAAACAGTGCAATGCCGATTATGGCTTGAAGATTGATCCGGAAACGGGCTATATTACTGGGTATAGCTGGAACGCTATTCTCGATGATTCGGGCGCGGTAACGGGTATTGGCTGGCTAGATTTTGATCCTGATCCTTTTTCTTCTATCGCCAATTATTCGGCGCACGTGGAACCAGTTGGCTCCACTTACGAAGGACAAATGTCGGGCTGGATAATCGTTAATTCCATGGATGCCGCGGGAAGAAAAATCGGTCAAGGCGGCTGGGGTTGGATACTACTAGGGCCCGATCCCGGGCCTTCCCGTCCTTGGGGGGCAGACATTGATTTTACCACCGGCCAGTTAAGCGGTTATGCCTGGTCCGGAGGATACCTTGATGACGATACCCTTCCTCCTATTTGCGAATCCGGCGCATGCGATGAAAATGTTACCACTGGGCTTGGATGGATTGATTTTAGTCAAGCAACATATAGTAGTGGCGCCTTACACGGCTGGGCTTGGGTAGGCAATAATGAAAGTACCGGCTCTTTTGATACCAACATTGGCTGGATTGCTCTGAATTGTGAGAATGCAGGGGCGGGGGGCGGTAATGTCTGCGGTTCTACCAATAATTTTAAGGTCACTGTGAACGCCAATACAGGGCTGGTATACGGATATGGTTGGGCTGGTAACAGCGAAATAATGGATGTTGGCGCACCGCTCGGTTGGGTAGATTTCGGCCCGGTGGTTTACCCGGATTGGCCGAATTTTCCCGCTCGTTTTTTTAAAAATAATCCCGACGCCTACAATGATCCCGTAACCGGTGATCCGCTTTACGACTATGATGCCGGTGACGTGGCCGGCTGGGCCAGACTAACCGTTTTACAAACAGCGGGAGAAGAAACAGGATTGGAAAACTGGGGCTGGGTGAAACTGCATCCTACATTAGATGAAACAGGATGTTCGGGCCAGCCGTGCGACTACGGAGTAACGATTGATTTTAATACCGGAAAACTGAACGGATACGCTTGGTCCAGCGGGGGAACGGTAGATGTTAATACTTATGATCCCAGCGTCGGTTTAGGATGGATTTCCTTCGAGAATACTATTGATGATTTGCCTTCTACTTACGTCGCGCCCTTTTTAGAAACTCAACAGGGTGATATTTTCTCCACTTTAGGGGTGGGCACTGATGTTACTCAGAATCCGTTAGAGGATGAAGAGACTACGTTTAATCCTCCTCCTAAATCACTCGAGCCCGGTTCCGATCTTTACTATAATGCCACTTACTTAATCCAGAGCGGGGGAGAAATTTATCATTTTACCTCCGAAAGCGCTGAAACTGAACCGGAGTACCTGCAGCCTGGTTATGATAGTCAGTTAGAGCCGCCGTTCGCCACCAACCGCTATACCAATGTAATGGGCAAGTTGGATTTAGGGCAGTATGGCCTGACTTATTATGAAAATCCGCTTGATCATCTCAATAAATTCGGCAATTACGTTCAGGATTATAGTATCGGAAACAAGCTAAGTTCAGAAATTTGGTCATCCGGAGACGTTCAGCTAAATAATAAGGTATACTATATTCAAGGCGACTTGACCATTGATAATAATTTAACAATAAAGAATGGCGATGTAACTGAAAATCCAATAGCCTCGGGAACTATCGTGGTAGAAGGCGATTTGAATATTAATAAAGGGATAAACTATGATCCAGATGCCTTGCCGCAGCCTCCCGCCGAACGCAAACTGGAATACGTTCCTTCCGTCGCCTGGATTGTCAAAGGCAGCGTTACAGTCGATGTTTCGGTAGAAAACGCTGATGGTAACTTCATAGTTGTAGGTAAAGATAGCGATGCTCCGATCGGGGAACTGGATTCAGGTACCGGTAACTTCAGTACCGGCGGCGGAACGAAGACTCTGAATATTTCCGGATTAGTAATCGCTAATGAGATATTTTTGCAAAGAAGCGGAATCGGCACCTTAGAAAACATCCAGCCGGCAGAAAAAGTGTTCTTTGACGGCCGAATTTCCGTAAACACCCCTCCGGGCTTGAATGATTTTGCCGCCGCTTTGCCGGTAATCAGAGAAGTAGCGCCAATTGAGATTAGTCCATAGCATTGGGTAATAGAAGGTAAGAAAAAATGATTAAAAGCAAAAAATAAAGGCAGATAAAAATTATACATTATAAATTATACATTATAAATTAATCTCATGGGTTTATTTAGTTCAAACAGAAGTTACTTAGGAATCGATTTAGGAACATCCAGCATCAAAGTGGTGGAACTAGAAAGCGAAAAAGGAAAACCACGGCTGGTGACTTATGGTTTTTCCGAACAGTCCACTGATATCGTAAAAAGCGATTCTCAAGAAGTTCAGAGAAAAATCGTTTCCGCCTTAAAGTCAATTGCTAAGCAAGCCAAAACCACTACCGTTAAAACGGTGGCCGCTCTGCCCAGTTTTGCCGTGTTCAGTTCCATTATTAGCTTGCCCGCAATGTCTAAAAAGGATCTGATTGCCGCGGTGCGCTGGGAAGCCAAAAAATTCGTTCCCATGCCCTTAGAAGAAATGATTCTTGACTGGAAGATATTAAATGAAGAAGATAAAGAAAAAAAGAATAAGGATGAAAGTAAAAAAGCAAAAAACATTACTGAAAAAAAATCCAAAAATTATAAAATTCTCCTTACCGCCGCGCCGAAAAATCTGGTGCAGCGTTATGTCGAAATATTCAAAAAGGCCGATCTGCAGCTGGTTAGTTTAGAAACCGAATCTTTCGCCTTAGAGCGCTCCTTAATCGGTAATGATAAATCGGCCATTATGGTGGTCGATATCGGCGCAATTGCCTGTGATATCAGCATTATTTCCGGCGGGATCCCGATTTTAAACCGCAGTATCGATATTGGAGGCAATACCATAACTAAGGCCATTGCCAACAGCCTTAATATCGATTTAGAAAGAGCCGAACAATTCAAAAGAGATTTTGGAATAGCGCCTGAAAATTCAGCGCAGGGTCAAATTCCCCGAACCATCGAATTCATTATCAGTTCCATTGTTAATGAAATCAAATACGTTTTGAATCTGTATCAAAATCAGGGAGAAAAAGAAATCGAAAAGATCGTCTTGGCCGGCGGGTCCGCCTTTTTGCCTAACCTGACCAATTATTTAGAAAAAATTCTTAATTTGAAAGTGTTTATCGGAGATCCTTGGGCCAGAATTGTTTATCCGGTAGATTTGAAACCAATTTTACAAGAACTAGGCCCCCGTTTTGCCGTAGCGATCGGATTAGCCATGAGAGAGATTGTTTAAGATTTAGATATATTGCTATATTGTTTTATTGTTAAATTGTTAATTAGTAAAAGCGAAACAATAAAACAATATAGCAATTCAGCAATATAACATATTATGCCAGACATTAATTTACTAAAAGACAAAGAATCAGTATCAGAGCGGTCTGATAAGAAAAATGACGGCGCTGCTATTGAGTTTACCGATCCTTCTAAAGAAAAGGATGAAGTGAAAAAAAGAATAGGCGGGGGAGGCGTTATTGAATTCTTTAAGTCGCTTTTTAGTAAAAAAGAAAAAGCGAAATTACCCAAAGAAATAGAAAGAAAGAAAATCATAAAAGAGCATGATGAAAAAATAGAGAAAAAAGCAATTACTCTTAAACCGGCGATGGCCGAATTAGAAGAAAAAAAGCCAAGCATGCTCGATAAACTTTTCCATCCTCCCGTTCGTCCTAGAATAATTAAAGAGGAACGAGTTGCTCCAGAAGCTAAATCTAATATAGGTAAAGATAGTTTGACTCCTTCAGCAAACATTATTCACAAAATAGAACCAGCGGAAGAAGAAAACAAGGTATCCCCCCTAAAGCCAGTTCCTTTTAGAAGTAAAGCAGAACTAGGAGCAGAAACTACCCCTAAGGAAGAAAAAATTGAAAGCTTAGATGTCAACCTTATTCCGGATGATGTTTTGGCCGGGTTGCAACCTAAAAGCAAGTTGAAACAACTGGGCCTAATAGTGGGGGTAATTGTTGTCTTAGTCGGGCTGGCCTATGGATACATGATGTATCGTCAGTCCCAAATTCAGGGGAAAATAGAAAAAACTATAACCGAAATATCCAGCGTGGAACAAGATATTTCCAAATATAAAGATTTAAGAGGAAATGTTTCATTATTAAAAAAGGAGATTGACTCCATTGATCAGTTATTAAAAAATCATGTCTACTGGTCGCAGTTTTTAACTTATTTGGAACGGTACACTTTATCGAATGTCTATTATA
>PFMD01000066.1 GCA_002784945.1 Candidatus Kerfeldbacteria bacterium CG_4_10_14_0_8_um_filter_42_10 | reverse complement strand
TAAAATAAATTATTAAAAAAGGAGATACGAAATTTACTAATTTACATATTTCCTTTCCGCCCGGTAATGACCGGGACTTACTTTGTCTTGTTTATAAACTAGACTCGATTGCGTCCAGCCTTGATTTTTATAGCGGCTTCTTCCTCTTGGGAAAGTGTTTGCTTTGTGTTTTCGGACACGCTAGATATTTCCAAAGTTCCTTCCAGGGGATTGCCTTTTACCCAACGATCTAGTCCCAAAGATACGACTTTGGCCTTAACGTAAAGATTAACCGTTTCGCCAATTTTACGGTCTTTCAGGTCCGGCATCTCTTTGTCCGTGAACCGGATAGTTGGTTTAATTTCTGCGACCATTGGTCCGTCAGAATTCATTGCTTTTTTCGCAGACATTGTTTTTAAAGTTAGCTTTGTAAACAAGTTTTTGGTGATGGTGGTAGGATTTGAACCTACTACAGCACCCTATATTTAAACAATAACACCGCTAAATAAATATGCAAATTTCGTCTATTCATAAGGATCAAAATCACTATTAGCGAGCTCTCCTGGCTGTAATTGGCCGGACGGACGTTCCTCGGTATAAGGAACGAACGGGTGCTCGAGCGAAAGCAAACGACCGATATTTTCAATACAATGGTCATCTTTATCAATACCTTTACCCGGGCTGTCCTTACGGTCTTTAACCTTATCGGATTGCCACTCATCCCAGCGCCAATGCTCCATTTCCCATATGTGCCGGTGGCAGGTATCGAAATAATACAACTCCGGAGTAACCACCATTTCCGAGCCTACTTGTCTATAATCCAAAGCATCCTCGATGCGCCGGTTCGCGCTTGAGCGGTTTTTTGATGCTGGTTGGTAATGTAATCCATAATTCGCTAAACGGTCCGCCGTACTGATTTGCGGCACATCGGCGTGCTGGTCCTTGTTAAACAGAAGAGGGTCAGCGATGCGCTTAACCACGCGATACTGTTCCGCTTTTTGTTTAATGCGAGAGGCCAACTCTTGTGATCCGCCCTGGCATTTTAAGTACAATTCATCAACCACAAATTTTTGCAGGTACTTATCAATCGCTACCCAAGAGACGGCGTCCGGATTTTGCGGGTGCGGATCCAACGCTTCGATAACACAGTAATCTCGCGGGTCCAATTGAAACGGACGGATAACGTGGATTGAACGGGAAAAACTCTTAAACACCAGTCCTATTAAGTGCTGAAATCTACCATACGCGCGGGCCTGCATATCTTCTTCGGAATACTCCGAAATCATTAATTGAATATCGTCGTGCCGCAGGAAACCGCGCTCCCCGTGCTCGATGCAGGCAGTTTCTACGTCCGCCTCAATCACTTGGCGTACGTTTTTTTCTGTCCTAGCCGAAATACCGTCGTACATCCAGCCGGACCCTTTTAATGGTGTAGCTGTGATAAAAAGCCGTCCACCCTTACGCAACCGGGCAATATTGGCCTTATAAATCCGTTCCGGTGGCGGCTCATCGCACCATATCAACCCTAAAGTAGCAGATTCAAACTCTTTAGCGCTTTGATCGTAGGTCATCAGCCAAATCGTCCAGCCAGTGTCAGTAATCCATTCGTATTCATAGTTTTTTCCGTGTTTGTTAATGGTGTATCGGCCCACCGGGAACCAATCTTGCATTTCAGGGATTATCACCTGGGTAATAGTTGCCGGATCAGAAATTACCCGGATTTTCTTCGGATAAGGCCATTCTTTAAACAACGGGTAATCAAACCACGGGTTTTTATTCGGCCAAATTAAATGCGCCAGCAGGTTCACTCCGAGTAGTGTTTTTCCAATTCCATTTGCCGCAAAAAAAGCCGTGATAAAAGTATCGTTCACTCTGTCTAAACAGCGTTCCCCTGATCCCGTGGGCACGTAATACAAATGCTTGCGCCTAGTGCGCTTTTTCAGAATCCTACGCTTATACAAAATCCTCTCGCGTTCGTATTGTTCGTTTGTTTTAATTTCAGTCATAATAAATCCTTAATCGGGCGGGGGTTGGAAAAAGACCCGGCTTGTCAGCGGGAAAAAAAACCAACCTGCCCAGGCCGCATTTCGCGGCAGCAGCGGGCTCGACAGCCCCTTTCCCCACCCGGTTAAAAATTTATTGGATTTTCAAAAGACGCTTTTTCTGTAGGTAATCACAAAATCCCTCCAACGTACCGCAAAAATAATTTCCTCCGCAGACCTCCCAGAGCATTTGAAATTCTTTTTGCTCCGGCGACTGTGTGCCTTTCGGCCCCTTCACCTCCACCTGGATCACCACTCCTTTAATCAGCACTGTTATATCAGGCAGACCTCTTTTACGGCCCAGCCCGGCCCCGTTGGTGTAAAGATAACCTCCTAAGTTTTGCACTAATTTCTTAATTCCCTGCTTCTCGCAATTTTCCGGGGTATCCTTCATTGCTGTGCCATTTCGATTATATTCAACGCAAAAATAACTGACACAACAGCTGCCAATATTGCAAATACAACCAGCCCTATAAAGAACACAAGAGCCATAAAATCCGAATTTTTCATTTTGTTACTATTAATGCTTAGATTTTTTCACTCTTCTTTGTTTTTTTAACTTTGGAATATTTCTTATAGCGCGCGGCCAACGGATCAGTTTCCCGTAATTTATCGTCTAAATCGTCTTCCGGTAGGTCGTCAATATCATCGGTTACCCTCAACCGCTCCGGCGCTAGACTGCCTTTAACTTTGTAATATAATTCCAATCCTTCTTTGCGGATCTTCCCGTTCGGTACGGCGAAATAAGCAATTTTCTTGCCAATTATTGGTATTACGCCAATAGATAACAGACGGCAACCTAATTTCACCACGATTTTTTTGATATTATTGTCGTCGTCCTGCAGACTGAAAGTAAAACTATCCAGCGTTTCCATTTTCATCAAGCCCGCGTGTATTTTTGCTGCTTCTTTTTCTGGTACCAGTTCCGTCAGCAATTCCTTCATTCCTTTTGTCTCGGTAATATTTTCTTTGGGATGATTAGAAACCGAATCAGAATAACCGGCTTCCCTTGCTATTTGGCCAAGTGTAGGTTTTTTCCCTGGTTTTCGCAGATTTTCTTTCACGATTTTAACGAATTTTTTTTGTCTTTTTGTAGCCATATCGATTATTAATAATTACTGAATATCCCCTAACCAGCGCCTATTGTAAATAATAGGCGCTGAAACGGGTTACTCAGCGCTTTCGTCAGATTCCGGTTCGTCCGAATTCTGTTTATTTACGTTTTCATCGCTGTCGTCGGATGTAACATTACTTTCGTCCTTTTCTTCTTCTGATCCTTCTTCGTTATCACTTTCTTCAACTGGCGTTACCGTTCCCGCTGGTCCGTCTTCTGGTCCTGGCGGAGTAACGGCCACGCCTTCTTGTTTATTATCGTCTTCCATTATTTTCACCCCCTTTCAATAGATTTCTAACTTAATTTATTAATCAGCCACACCAGCTCCTCTTTATTCATTTGGCTGATATGCATTGCTGGCGCAAACTTTTTGAGCCAACTATACCGCCGTAACTTGTTAGGGAACCGCGCCTCAAGCAGTAAGTGCGCTTTGCCCCGCAGGTATTGAAACGACGAAAGTGCGAGTTGTGCGTGGTTTGATTTCATTTCTTTTGGTTTAATGCTGGCGCATCAAGTTTTTTAGCAATCATCTCGATTGTATATCTTGGATCTTGTTGGAATAACGAAAGCTGGTTTTTGTTGCTTTCGTGCTGTTTACCACGGCACTTCCGGCATAGGCCGTGTTTGGCCCTGCGACGTTTTAAACTATGGCGATTACGTGTTCCGCATTTCGTACAGGTGTAATAATATAAACGGCGTTCTTTGTATGTTTTTTTAGTCATTCTCTATACTTTCCGCTTTTTAAACTTTTTAGCCGCTGAACACTTCGCCCAATGCGGCACACGCCCTTTAACTGTTTCGCCTTCCGGCGTAACCACGGTAATTAGCTCGGGCTCTACTGGCATAAATTTTCCGCTTTTCATCTTGGTCCATTCGATATACAGCCCGCAACCCCGACAGCAATTAGCTGTTTGTTTTAAACTATTTACCGGTTTTTCTGTTTCATCACTCATTTTTTTAACATTAATTTACTAAATATTTTCTTCGCTCCGTCGGGATCCTTACTAAACTTCCTTTTCGGCAACAATCCAATATCAACAAGTCGTTCCACTGGGAAATTCCGTTTCGCTTCTTCCGGAAAATGACTACACACCATCTCCTTACAAGTTCCGAATAGCCGACAGATAGCCGGTCGGACAGGATAAATCGCACAACCCCTGCCTGTGATATAAGCGCAACGGATTGTTTCGTCTTGGCCGTAGTATTTCAACGGATCGTAATCGTTGGGTAGAAAGTATGAACCGTCCGGCATACGTTGCTTACGGCCCATCAATGGCAGTTTTAAGTGCTTTCTGATGATATACCAGTTAATCGCGCGGCGCTCCCGGCCGCTGCAACCAGACACGGTACAGCAATCAAAGTTACATTTTTCCGAATCACAGGCACCTGCACATTTTCCCTCGGTCATTGCAGGCAAACTAGAGTAGATTTTTTTAAGCCTTTTTTTCATTTATTAATGATGATTTTTCTCTTTGTGATCACTTCGCGATAAACAAATATAATATTCCCTTTTACTACACGCTTTATTTCTTTTTCATCCGTAAATAAGACGGACGTAATTGGAAATTCGTTTGGTTTTTCGGTTCCTACACAAAAAGTCAATGTCCATCCTCGAACAGTTTGACGTGCGAGCCAAAAAACTTTATTCTTTTGAATTTTACTCTGCATATTTTTTTATTTTAATAATTAATCTAGTTTTCTCATTATTTTGGTAAGTAATTTAAAACTGCGAAACACACTGCGAAATAAACCATCAGTAAGATAATAAAGCCAAACAATTCGCTAATAATCGAAAGCCAATTTCCGCTATTGTTTTTCATTGAAGTATTCCCAATCTTTGGTGATAGCCGGATCCGTTGCACGTCGGGCAAGGATGACGGTCTATTGTCTTACGATGCTTAGTTATGCGAAGACGGATTAATTTCCGGCCGTGGCAACGCGGACAACGCGGTAATGAACCTTTTTTCCGGACCGGCGGTGCTACAGGCGTATGTTCTTGGGCCTTCGACCGGAAAATACTTTTTAACCAAGATATAAATTTTTTAAACATTTTTCTAAATTTTGTAGTAAGTGCGGTTTAGTTCTTTCCAATTTTTATGGACGTAAATGGCATTGAAGTGATCAATCTCGTGCTGAAAAATTTGCGCCATAATACCGGAGAAATCCTTGTGTTTGTATCCCGTCAACGACAGCTCCCCGGAAAATTTATTACGCTCAATCTGCTGGTACTCTACTTCTATTTTGTTGTGGCGCATTACCGGAACGTTCGCCATTCCCAGAAAGGTTACGCAACCTTCTTGCTTTTCCACCATAACTTGAGTTGACCGGACAATCCGCGGGTTCACGATAACGAAACTGCGGTCAAACTCATTAACTCTGTCACGGATTGACTTGCTTTGCGGGCAGAATACGAAGAATCTCATAGGGTCTTTAGCGTCAACCTGCGGATGAGAAATAGCATAAACTTCCACTACCACCTTGCGCATTACCATCGCACCGGCCAGAATCACCATTTGTTGCGCCACTTCCTTGAGCCTTTTTAAATCATTTTCCTTAACCTCCCGGCTGATTTTGCCGTGCGGTTTTACCAAAGAAATCTTAGGCGCTGCTTTAAAAGGATTGATTATTCGATCTATTATTGACATTTGTTTTTAAAAATTTATAGGCTTATACACGTTTGGCACTGAAAAAGATCTTCGCTTGTTAGACTATCGGCGTGCGCCGCGCCGCAAATTGGACATCTTACCTTAAGCAATTCAGCAAATCCAGTCCGTATGATGTATTTAAGTTTTCCTCGCTGGTCCACTACTCTTCGGTGTGCCCGCGGGTCAAAATTCAGATCAAAACAATAATTACATTTTTGGCATACCAGTTTCGGAAATCGTTGAGTCACTATTTTGTTTTTGCCCCTCATAAAATTCTTTTGTTAGTTTTTGGTGATAGGCTAGCGTCTTTAGCCCCACATCCTCGAAATAAGGATCTTTAGCGTCAGCTCCTTTTAAGTGATCGCGGAGTAGATTCTTCAGCAGTATAACGGCGCCTTCCACCATTACACGATTGACCTGTTTTAATTCCGGTTCTTTATCCGCGACAATTCTTACTTCGATTTGATTGTCTTCTTTAAGGGCATACACAATCATCAGTCCTTTGATTTTTATTATCGGATTAGGTGGGATGATTTGCTGGAATGGCGTAAACATATTAGTTTGGGTCAATAACCGGGACTGCAAATAGCCGTCCTGTATGCCCACTCCTTTCCTCGCGGCGGATCTGACTTAAATGCTTCTCTTGCCTTTGCAGCTCTAGCCGATCTCCTGGTTTCAACCCCTCGTATCCCAGTTGTTTTTCCCACTCATCCTTGTTTATCTTTCGCGCCCTGGCTACTTCCCGATCCGTAGGTAAGAATTTGTAACCAGCACCGTAGGGCTTTGGGGCGTTAAACCAGGCGCGAATCCGCTTAACATTGTCTTGATTCGGCGCTTCCAGCATAAAGTGCTTTAATGCTAAAGGGGCCGACTCCTGGTCATAACGCCCCAGATCACTAATAAATGAAAGAAACTGATCCCAGTAAAACTTTTTCACTATTTCCACCCACAGAAAAATATCGGAGTTCCGCGTGTACGGCTGCCAATATAATATTTCTTTGACTTGTTCCTTTAAACTTCGGCTAATCATTTGTTTCCATCTCCTAAAAATTTAAATCCTGATTTTAGCACTCGCTCGTAAAGAGTGCTAACGCCGTTAAGATCGGTCATATAAGGCAAAAATATCTGCGGCAATTCTACTTGGTTTATTTCAAATAAAGCCATCTGCGCCATTACCCAATCCCGCACTACACGCCAGGCCACTCGGTAACAATAATCGTCATCGTTCCATCTTTTCACACCTTGCTGTTTTAAAACTTCCTGAAATTTACGCCAATCGGTAGGCAAACGAAATGGTACTTTATTGCCTTTAACTTCAATCAAAAATTTTAATGCTTCAATCCGACCAGTTCCTTTTTCGTATTCCATTAATATTCCCAAGACCCCGTGTTTAATCAAGCTTTCTTGAATTTCCTTAATAGTGCGGACCACCGGCACTTTAGTTGTATAATTTTTGATCGGCATTTTACTTATCCTTGTTTGTAATATTTATTGACGTTATTAATCCAGTGCTGCTCGCACGGCTTTTTATAAACTCCGCACATTTGTTCCGGTCTTTGGTCTCTGTATCTTCGGCTAAGCAAACCAACGATTGAATTAATACCGTCTTGATCCGTGTAATAGCACCTAAGATATGATCCATCTGCTCGGCGGCCGGCTGGTGGTTTTATGCCCCAATAGTTATGGCAATTTTCCTTGTCGTAAGGAAACCAGTAACTTCTACCGAGAGAACTTTCAGCGTAAGCAAGCCCAATAATTAACTTCCAGCTAACCCCTTGAGTATTGGCCGTTTCCACAATCGCTTTTCCTAATCCCTGCATCGGAGATCCTTTTAGCATTTCCTCCGCTTCTATTATTTCGGCGCTAGTTTCTTCCGGGCAAATTACCTCATCCAACCCGCATATTTTTTGATCCATTTCCTGCGCCTTGGCTTCTGGCATCAACAAAGGCTCTTGCTGATATATTTCTTGAGCGTAGCCTACTAACCCCAGCAATAAAGAGAGGGTAAAAACCATCAGGAAATATATGGAAATTTTTGAAGTACACTTATTAGGCAATAAATTTTCTACTTTTTTCATTTTATTTTTGGTTAATTATTTTTGTTTTTAATTTTGACTCTTTCCCGGTCCGCGATTTTCCACGGACCGGGATCTAGTTTACCTTGTTCGGCTATCCAGATGTCGCTCATACTCGTTAAGCGGAATGATTGGGTAAAGCCGGTCAAAAGTATAATCACGAATTTGCGTACCTTTTTTTCCCATTCCTGAAAGTCGCAAATATTCCAATCTTTCGGCGTCCGTGATCCGGCAAGGTATTCCCTGCATCATCACCACCCAGCACATTTCCGGTTCTTTTTCTTCCGGTAAAACCGTGATATCCGTGTCACCGTATTTGCATTTTTTACACTCTAATTCGAAGTATCCTGAAAACTTCACGCCATAACGTCTGAATGGAATTATCCGCATATCCTCGCCGCAACTTTTGCATATCCGCGACTGAATTTGCACTTTAGCTTCGGTTAAGGCGTAACCGTTTTTTTCCCAGTAGGGGAAATTTTGCTTGGCGCGTTCTTCGAAACTGAATTTTAGTTCCATATTCACGATATTTTAGTGATTGAATTATTGTCTTGCTTTTTAGCGAATATCGCCAAAGCTGCTAATTTTTCCTTGAACTGGTAAGGCGTAGTGATCACTGGAGCGAAATTCTGACCCTGCACGGAACAAGCGTATTTAACCAACCTAATTGTTTTTTCTAGGCCGTATTTTTTAATCAGCCATTCTGCCGCCTTACGGCTAGTATTATTACCAAAATTAATTTGCTGATTAACTCCTGTATCGTAGAAAACACTAAATACCTGATTTACCGGATCATCCGCGGCGTTTGACGCAGCTAATATCTTCCCTTTACTTCTCTTTACTTCTCTTCTCTTCTCTTCACTTCCCTTCTCTTCAGACTCCAAATGGAAACCATTGTCTTCCAATTGGAAACCAATGTTTTCCAAGTCCTTCCACGTGTCTTCCGCTTTCTTCTGGTAATTAATAGGTAGAATGGTCTGCGGCTGGCGATCCTTTTTGAGGGATTGGTACTTTCTAAACTTGTTAATTTGCAGGTATTTTTCGCCTTTATACTCAAATATCCGATACAATTTTTCTTTTAGAATTTCATCAATTAAGAACTTAAATTGATCTAGTTTAATCTCGTCCCACATCGGGACAATAGTCGCTTTAAGCGTCCGGCAAGAGTAAGGGAGTAGCCCCACGTCGTCAGAATGAACAATCGACCAGGTGAAGATTAACTGCGCGTCGTGAGATAAATTTGCCACCTGTTCTGATACGGATATTTGCTTATCAATCATTCGTTTTTGAGCCAATTTGGTAATCTCCCTTCTGTGGTAATTCTTCGACCTTTTTAATACTGACCCCATTTTGCAGATAAACCTTGTAAGAATATTTATTACTTACTAGTCTTGTTTTGCCGTCTTGCTTAATCATCCGCGCAATGTCGCCGGAATATATATTAATGGCCTGATGTAACGCTTCCGACTTATCCTCTAACTCCTGCAATTCTTTTTTCCAACAAAGCACCCGGCGAGATTTGAAGTGTAGTTTTTCAAAGTCAATCATAATTTTTTCCACTCCTTGTTTTCCTCATTAGGTGCTTCTGAGGCATTGGTTTGATTAGGTAATCTTGATTCTTCTAATAGCAAGATTTTAATTAACGCACTAGCTTCTGTTTTACTTAGATCGTCAGCATTGCTTACTTTCTTGCCTATTTTGTGGTAGCAATAATCCTCAAATTCTTCTACGGTTTTAACTCCGATTTTTTCTAACTTGATTCGGATTAAATACCTTTGTTTTTCGGAACTTCTGGTTGTAATCTGATTGGTGTTTGCTTTAGGTACTTCTTGTTTTTGATTAACTACGGTTCCTACTTTAGCCACTGGCTCTACTTTACTTTCGTGTACTTGTGTAGTCGGCTTTTCCGGTAATTCTGTATTATCCACGCTTTGCATTTCCTCGGTAGTGTAAAGGCCGCTTAAGTCGTTCGGAAACGCTTTTCTAAGAGCTAATGCTTCGGCGCATTTTCCTAGCATCAGATAGGGCATTTTGTCCCACATATGGCCCACCTTGCCCCCAAATATTTGAACGTACTCGCTCCATCGTGCCGAGGCGGTAAAAGCCACTCTTTCGCCGTTTAAAAACCTGTAAACCTTCACTGTCGCTTTGCCGGGATAATTTTGCTTTTCGGTATCGTATGTCGGATCATCTATGCCGGCCAGTGTTCCGGTCCTTTCTGCTATGGCGCGGTATCCGTCTATTCCGGTTTGTATGGATATTTGCTCTTTATACGATCCATCCTTCTGCTTAACTTTTCGTTTAATGCAATTAATCTGCCGCGTTAATGGATCAAGGCCAGTTCTTAACGCCGTATAGAGAAATAACTTAAGTTCTGCATCAGTTGCTCCTTTAGCGACGGTGTCCTTTATCAGCTGAATGTCGCTTGGATTAAATTCCTGCTTCTGAATTAAAGATTTTGATTTATTCATATTTGTCCTTTCGCCGGGTAATAACCCGGGCTTAATTATTCATTAAATTAACTTTTCTTTTTTCTTCCTTCGCGGATGGTTTGGATACGGAAATGTACTCCTTTTCCACTATTTCCGTGCCTTCCAACGCTTCGCCTGATTTCACAATTTCTTTTGCCAGGCTGCTGGTAAACAGGTCATTAAGCTGGATCGAAGTGTATTCACCATCCAGTCCTTTCGATTTCAGAGTTTCAATTACTTTCTTTTCGTCTAAAACCTGCAATGTTTTGCGTACCGCTCGAGACACGGTGCCGAAATCAAATCTGGCTGAGAACTGGCCGGACCGCTTTAAATTCTTCATTATTTCTTCCTGGATAGCGTCCCGTTCCAATTTCAGGGGAGCCAGCGCCTCTTTCTGTTTGGATTCTGTTTCGGCGATTACCTGCCGAAGTTCCACTAATCGATACGATTTATCTTTTAAAGTCATATTGTTTTCCTTTCGCGCGGTGATAACCGCGACTTATTATTGGTTAAATATTGACGGATAGAGTCCCGCGGCCTGAACGATTTTGTTCTCTGCTTCCAGCATTTTTTTATAACGGATACGCTTTTGCCAAGCCTGGACTGATTTCCAATTTCTTTTGTTTTTTGTTTTAGCCATTCTTCCCACCCCCTTTCTGGCAGGTGTAGCAAAGAACCCGTGTTACATCACTGTGGTAAAATAAAACCACGGCAGGCGAAACTTCCTGTCCGCAGTTAACACAACAAAAACCCAGATTTTTCGTGAAGCTATTCCCAATGCTCCCATCTTTTTTTACTTTTAAAGCCAAATTGGCTTTGATTATTTTTTGCTTGCTCATTGTGTCCTTTCTGCCCGGTGATGACCGGGGCTTATAGCTGGATAGTGCAGAACGGCGGATCTTTGCCCACCGTCCCACATTAGGCAGTTATCCACAGCGCCTCGCGCTATTTATTAACAATCAAAAAATCCTCGTTTGATAACGAGGATTCCTGTTTTTGGGCTTTTTTTAGCCCTTTTTAACTCCTACTTCCCGTGGCACTTTTTATACTTTATTGGAGTGCCATCGGATTTTTTCGCTCCGCACGGACAAGGGTCGTTGCGGCCGACTTTTTGGCCATCCATTTTGGTTAGTTTTCCCACGGACGAGGTTTTCGTGCCCGGAAGCGTTTCAGATGATTTGGCGGAGGTAATGGTACTGTCATAATTAGCCGGTTGTTCCTGCGGTCCGGAAAAATGCTGGTGCTGCTCGGACATTACTTTGGAGGGCGCCTTGATAATCTGGGAGGATTTTTCCATAACCGATGGCGCCATCTGGCCGACCGGAGCCACTTTAAAAATAGTATGAACAATTTCACTACGAATATTTTCGATCAAACTGGCAAACATCTGGTATGACTCCCGCTGATATTCAATTAAAGGATCTCTTTGGCCGTATCCGCGAAGGCCAATGCCTATTCTTAAATGCTCCATCATGGCCAAATGATCCACCCACAGATTATCCATTACCCGCAAAACCACCGCTCGCTCCATCTGGCGCATTAAATTAGCATCGGCAATTCGGGCCTCGTGCTCCGCATATGCTTTTTGGGCAAGGTCAAAGATATACTTGACTAAGCGCGTCCTGCTTTGGGCATCCTGCAGCTTAGTGCCCGCTTCTTTCTGAATATCGTCCATCTTCACCCGCACTTCCATTGATATGGGAAAAATGGTGTCCGCCACTTCGTAAATCTCCTCGATATTCCAGCTGTTTTCGTCCTCAGAAGCGGTATGAAACGAAATTACCTGTTCGATTTCATCTTCAATCATTTTTATCATTTCATTCCGATAACCCTCGGTATTTTTTTCGGAACCCAATACCTCTTTTCGTTTTTTGTATATGACTTCTCGATGCTTATTGATAACGTCGTCAAACTCCACTAAATGCTTTCTAATATCAAAATTATTTCCTTCCACTTTTTTTTGAGCGGCTTCCAATGATTTTGAAATAATTTTATTTTCAATCGGCATATCGTCGGGAATGCCCAGCCGTTCCATAATATTTTTCATTCGGTCGGATCCAAAAATCCTCATTAAATCATCCTCCATGGACACATAAAACTGGGATTCTCCGGCATCGCCCTGCCGGCCCGATCGGCCCCGCAACTGGTTATCAATTCTTCGGGCCTCGTGCCGCTCCGTTCCCAAAACCAGCAGCCCGCCGGCAGACTTTACCTTTTCGGCACTCGGCGAATCAGGCGGATTGCCGCCTAAAATAATATCAACCCCCCGGCCCGCCATGTTGGTGGCCACGGTGACCGCTCCGCTTTTTCCGGCCTGAGCAATTATTTTTGCTTCTTGCTCGTGCTGTTTAGCGTTCAAAATTTGATGGGGAATCCCTTCCATGGCCAGCATTTGCCCTAACAGCTCGTTTTTCTCTATTGATATCGTGCCTACCAAGACCGGCTGGCCTTTACTATGCCGCTCCTTAATTTCCTTTACAATCGCCTTTAATTTTCCTTCTTCCGTTTTGTAAATCCGATCCGGTCGATCGTTTCGAATCATGGGCTTGTTCGTGGGAATTTCCACCACCTCCAGTTTATAGATTTTGGCGAATTCTTCCGCTTCCGTAGTGGCCGTACCGGTCATGCCCGCCAATTTTTTATAAAGCCTGAAGTAATTTTGAAAAGTGATGGTGGCCAGGGTTTGGCTTTCTTGCTTAATTTCCACCCGTTCTTTCGCTTCAATCGCCTGGTGCAAGCCTTCGGAATAGCGCCGGCCGAACATTAACCGTCCGGTAAATTCATCGACAATTATTATTTCCCCGTCTTTGATCACGTAATCCCGATCAAGCTTAAATAGCGTCTTGGCTTTTAAAGCCTGCTCGGCATGATGCACCAGTTCAATCCCTCCGGCCTCGTAAAGGTTAGTAACTCCCAGCCATTTTTCCATTTTAGCAATCCCCTGCTCGGTCAGGGTGGCAGCGCGCATTTTTTCATCCACATTGTAATCGGAACCCTCCGCCAACTTTTCGGCTAATTGGGCGAACTTCAAGTACTGTTCCGTCGCTTCTTCCGCCGGCGCCGAAATAATCAGAGGCGTACGAGCTTCGTCGATTAAAATACTGTCGACTTCATCGATAATCGCGTAGTGCAGTTCCCGCTGGACCATTTGGGTTAAGTTGCCGACCATATTGTCGCGCAGATAGTCGAATCCGAACTCGTTGTTCGTTCCATAGGTGATGTCGGCTTGATAAGCCTCGCTCCGTTTTACCGCTCTCAAAAAATCCATGTCTACCTGATACGACATTTCTTCCGGATTACTATTGGATTTCGCGGTCGGATCAAAAACAAACGCGCTTTCATGCTGAATACACCCCACGGACAATCCCAAAAAATGATAGATCTGGCCCATCCAGACCGTATCCCGCCGCGCCAAGTAATCATTAACCGTAACCAGGTGGGCGCCTTTTCCTTCCAGCGCATTCAGGTAAAGCGGCATGGTGGCGGCCAGAGTCTTGCCTTCACCGGTCTTCATTTCCGAAATTTTTCCTTCATGTAATACAACACCGCCTAAAACCTGGGTATCAAAAGGAAACTGGCGGATTGTTCGATTGGCCGCCTCGCGCGCCAGCGCGAACGCTTCGGGCATAATTTGATCCAGAGATTTTCCTGATTTGATCTGCTTTTTAAATTCGTCGGTTTTCGCCTTAAAGCTGTCGTTGGGGAGTTTTTTAAAATCCTCCTGGTATTTATTTACTTCAGCAACTTTCTCCAGTAGCTGGTTGAGAACTCTCTTATTGGGGTCACCGAATACTTTTGTGAATAAAGACATCTATTTATTAAGAATTATGAATGATAAATAATTGTAAAATTCCTAATTACTAATTTCTAATATCTAATCAAACCCCAATGTCTAATGTCCAAGATCAAATTTGACGACTGATGGTTTAATTCACGATAGTAATTAGTCATTATACATTCATTAAAAATTAGTAATTAGGAATTTTAGAATCCGACATACTGAATTTCCTCCTGAAGCTGAATGCCGAACTGAGTGCGTATTTTTTGCTTGATTATGCCAATTAAAATTAATACGTTTTCCGCCGTTGCGTTTCCGGTATTCACAATAAAATTGGCATGAAGATCGGATACCACCGCATCTCCGATTCTTTTTCCTTTTAAACCGGCTTCTTCAATCAAGTAAGCGGCGGGAATTTTTCCGCCCGGGCGCACCACTCCAGGATCAATTTTCTTCTGTTTCAATTCCGATTCGGAAAAATTAACGAAAGGATTTTTAAACACGCAACCGGCGCTGGGCAACTTGAATTCCTGTTTTTTCACTTTTTCTCCAACTACTCGGTCAATCTCTTTGGCAATTTCTTCTTTTTTTCCGTTTTGCAATTTAAGTTCAGCGGATAAGATGACTTCGCTATTATGTTTGAATACGCTTTCACGATAGCCGAATTCACACTCTTTATTGCCTCTCTCTAGAAGCACTCCTTGCTCAGTAATGGCCGATACCTTTATTACAAAATCCTTCATTTGCTTGCCCCAGGCGCCGGCGTTTCCTCTGATCGCTCCGCCCAAACTGCCGGGGATTCCCGCCGCAAATTCAATTCCGGTTAAGGAATTATCCTTGGCAAAATTAGCCAATTGACTTAAATTAATTCCGGAATCCGCTATAATGCTGTTTTCTTCTATCCTACACTGACGGGCTTTATTATGGATAACAAGGCCCCTGAAGCCACTATCAGAAATTAGAACATTGCTTCCTCGGGCTAAGATAAAAAAAGGCAAATTTAACTCTTTTGCGG
>PFMD01000062.1 GCA_002784945.1 Candidatus Kerfeldbacteria bacterium CG_4_10_14_0_8_um_filter_42_10 | reverse complement strand
AGGAGCGGCTGGTTTATCATGTAGTAACGAACGTTTTAAATAATAAAAATAAAGAGTTGAAAACCATTGGGCGCGATACGTCCATTCTAAAGAAAACTAAAATTCCTTTTCCGCGCCTGCGCTATACCGAGGCGATCAAGCAGCTTCAGAAGCTGGGATCCGACATCAAAGCGGGGGAAGATTTAGGAGGAGACGATGAGACCATTCTGATGAAAGAATACGACCAGCCGCTTTTTGTCACTCATTATCCTGCTAAGATAAAAGCGTTTTACATGCAGCCTGACCCAGAAGATTCCAATTACGCCCTTTGTGCTGATCTTTTGGCGCCGGAAGGATATGGTGAAGTCATCGGCGGCTCCGAAAGAATCTGGGATCTGGCTTTGCTGGAAAAAAGGCTAGAGGAACACAAGCTTCCCCGCAAAGATTTCGAATGGTATTTGGATCTAAGGCGCTTTGGATCGGTTCCTCATTCCGGATTCGGCATCGGATTGGAAAGAACGGTGGCTTGGATCTGCGGTTTAGACCATGTGCGTGAAACCATTCCTTTTCCCAGATTATTGAACCGGCTACGGCCATAAGATTACATGTCTTTGTACGTAGCCGAGAGCCAGGCTCTCGGCTACAATACAAAAAACAGGGCGTCCTCCTTAAAGGAGAAACATGTCGCAGAAAAGAATCAATATTGAAGGAGGAATATATTTTGTAACGAGCCGCACATTTAACAATAAGGAAATATTTACCGATGAAAATGCTTGTAAATTATTTATAGAAGTATTGGATTACTACCACAAAAAATTAGAATTTCATTTACATGCCTATGTAATTATGCCAAATCATGTACATTTGTTGATTCAACCAACGGGGAGATACGGCATTTCTGAAATAAACCATCGGATTAAAGGCAATTTCGCAATCCAGTATCTTCAGAACCAACGGAATCATCAGAACCATAAAGGTTCTGATGCGTTAGGCGGAAAAAAGAAATCATCGATAAATACCGCAAGCGAACCTTTATGGTTCGTTGGAAAAAAGCGCCACCGTATTCGTATCAATCCAGTTTGGCAAAAATCATTTTACGATCGGGCTATCCGAACTGAAACTCAAAGGGAAAATACGATGAAATATATTGATTTCAATGCCGTGAAACATGGTCTAGTGGATAACCCGGAAAAGTGGTTATATTCTTCTTATCATAACCATCATCAAACGAGTAAAGAATTAATTGAAATAGACTATTTAACATAAATATCGCAAAACGCCGCAGGAGAAAGCCAGGCTTTCTGCTGCGGAAGTAGTAAAACGAAGATAAAATTTATGAAAAGAATTTTAGTAAGAGAAACGGTAAATCATATTGGTAAAAAAGTCCTGCTAAAGGGCTGGATTCATGTTGCCAGAAGAATGGGCAAAATGATTTTTGTGGATTTGCGCGATATCTCCGGCATTGTCCAGGTAGTATTTTTGTCCGATAACCAGGAGCTGTTAAAATTGGCCAAAACCTTGCGGCCGGAATTCGTGGTAGAGATTATCGGTCAAGTAAACCAGCGCCCGGAAAAATTAATCAACAGCAAAATGCCTACGGGCACCGTAGAGATCCAAGCGCAGGAATTGAAAGTCCTGGCCGAATCCAAAACTCCTCCTTTTGAAATAGCGGAAGAGAAAGAAGCGGGCGAAGCGCTGCGCTACAAATATCGTTATTTGGATTTAAGACGCGAGAGCAACCGGAAAATGATTATTATGCGCTCTAAGTTCATTAAATTCATTCGTGATTTTTTGCACAAAGAAGGATTCATTGAAGTAGAAACGCCTATTTTAGGAAAATCCACGCCCGAAGGCGCCCGGGATTATTTAGTGCCCTCCCGCGTTTATCCCGGCAAATTCTACGCCTTGCCGCAGTCTCCTCAGCAATACAAGCAGCTTTTAATGGTGGCCGGTTTAGAAAAATATTTCCAAATCGCCCCTTGCTTTCGAGATGAAGATTCCAGGTCAGACCGGGCGCCGGACCAGTTTTACCAGTTGGATTTGGAACTGTCCTTTATAACTCAAGAAGAGATTCTCAATCTTACCGAACGATTATTTACCGATGTGGTTAAAACTCTGTTTCCGGAGAAAAAAATAACTTATTCCCCCTGGCCTCGCCTGACCTATCAAGAAGCAATGGATAAATACAAGACGGATAAGCCGGACTTGAGAAAAAACAAAAATGATCAGAATGAACTGGCATTTTGTTTTATCATTGACTGGCCTTTGTTTGAACCGGAACTGGAAGACGGCCATTTAGCGCCGGCTCATCACATGTTTACCGCCCCCAAAGATTCCGATGTTCCTTTACTGGAATACGAGCCTAAAAAAGCACGCTCGTGGCAGCATGATCTGGCTTTAAACGGTTACGAAGTGGGCGGAGGAAGCATTAGAATTACCGATCCTAAAATCCAAGAAAAAGTATTTGAGCTGGTGGGCATTTCTAAAGATGATATTCAATCCAAATTCGGTCATCTCTTAGAGGCGTTTCAATACGGAGTCCCTCCTCATGGCGGAATTGCGCCGGGGATTGACCGAATGCTGATGATTTTGCTTAATGCCGCTAATGTCCGAGAAGTAACCGCTTTCCCCAAAACCGGAGATAATCGTGATTTGCTGATGAATTCTCCTTCCGAGGTAAGCGAACAGCAGTTAAAGGACTTGCATCTGAAGCTAAGCAGTAAGAAATGATCCATGAAACTGTCAAACCTTCAAAAATATATTCTTATCCAATCCTTTGAAAGAAAAGGCAAGCTTTTTCCTAAGCCGGAATTAAAGAAGTTTTACCGAAGCCAGAAACAACAACCCAAGAAAAAAGATATTTCCGGAATAATCACTAAGAGCGTGGAACGATTGATCGATAAAGAACTGATGATTGGATATGGAATAAGAACTCCTCATAAATGGTTTATTAAAGAAATAAAGCTGACTCCAAAAGGGAAAAAAACAGCCAAGAAAATCAGAGGGGAGCAGCAAGCCCTGCCTTTACCACGTTAGAAGTTGTAAAATAATCATAGTTTTCTTGAAAAATTGCTACTAATCTCCAAAAACAAGCGGAACTTCTAACGGGGTTTATATCTTAAAAAAGCTAAAAAGTAACTTTAATCAATATGTCCATTCCTAAGAAGATTCTCGACAATTTAAATAAAAACAAAATCAAATATGACATACTTAAACACAAGACGGTTTATACGGCCTATGATTTAGCCAATACGCTTAAGAAAAAATTAAGCGAAATTGCCAAGACTCTCGTGGTTAAGGCTGATCAAAATTATTACTTAGTAGTCGTTCCGGCCCATTTTCGACTGGATTTAGGTAAATTAAAAAAGTTACTGAAAGCCAAAAAAATCGAGATTGCCAAAGAAAACATCATGCAGAAAATTTTTAATGTGAAACCGGGAGCAATCACTCCCTTTGGCACTATTCATAAAGTGGGAGTAGTTGTTGACCAAGCTTTAGTGAAGACTCAAAAAATTATCATCGGTGCCGGCAGCTTTACCGAATCCCTGCATTTAAAAGTAAAAGACTTTTTGAAACTGGAAAATCCTACCAAGGCTAATATTGGCAAGAAATTTATTTCAGAAGTGATTAGCAAGCCTAAACTGAAAATAGCCAAGAAAAAGAAGGTAACCGCTCGCAAATCAGGTCGCCGAGCGAGTCCTAAAAAGAAAAAATAACATTTCCCAGTCGTAGGAAAGTAGCTCTACTTTCCCTACTTTAAAATTATCCTTTTATGTACCAGTTTAAACTAGACAAGTTCGAAGGGCCGCTGGATCTTCTTTTGAAGCTAATCGAAGAAGAAGAGCTTGATATCAGCGAGGTTTCTTTAGCTAAGGTAACGGAACAATATCTTGACTATCTGGAACAAGCGCAGGATCTGCCTATGGGGGAGTTGGCTGATTTTTTAGTGGTGGCGGCAAAACTCCTGCTGATTAAATCAAAGATTTTGCTGCCCACCATAGAACTGGAAGAAGAAGAAGGGGATTTAGAACAGCAATTGAAGATTTACCGAATTTTTTTAGAAACCTCCAAAGTAATCCAGAAAATTATTAGCAAGAAAAAATTTGCCTATATCAGGGAAAATAAAAAAATAAGGGATCGAGAACCGATTTTTAATCCTCCTAAAAGCATAAGTACTCTGAACCTAAAGACGCTTTTTCAAGAAGTGCTGGGAAATATTGAACCAATTGTCAAGCTTCCGCAGGAGCTGATTAAAAGGACGGTATCGATTCAGGAAAAAATCAATGAGATTAAGGAAATGATTCTGCAAAAATCCAGTCTGAGTTTCGGCACTTTATTGTCAAAAGCAGAAAGCAAAACGGAAATTATCGTGACATTCTTAGCGATTCTGGAACTGGTAAAAAGAAAATCGGTTCAAGTGGCGCAAAAAGATATTTTTGATGATATCTACATTGAAAATCCGAAATCCTAAATTCTAAATCCTAAATAAATTACAAATCATAAATTCCAATTATCCAAACCTTGCTTTTAAATTGCTGTTTGTGATTTGACGCATTAGAATTTGAGATTTATTTAGAATTTAGGATTTAGTGCTTAGAATTTATTTTGTGCTTCGAATTTCGAACTTATACAAACATCTTATCTTACTGTCATAAAACATTTTAATTAACGATTAATTCATTATTAAAAAAAATTATTATGTCTTTATCCTCCGAAATTGAAACTATTTTGTTTATCGCTTCCCGCCCGCTTACCTTGAATAAAATAACCGAAATAGTGGAAAAAGATAAAAAGGAAGTGGAAGAAGCTCTAAAAGAGCTAGTGGCCTGGTATGATCAGAAAGAAGGGGGGATTAAATTGATGCGGGATGGCAGTAAATATGAGTTGGTATCTAATCCCCAAAACGCCAAAGCGGTTAGAAAATTTCTAAAGGACGAACTGACCGGTGAATTGACCAAGCCATCTTTAGAAACCTTAAGCATTATCGCTTACCGCGGCCCGGTTACTAAAGGAGAGTTAGAGACGATTCGGGGAGTGAACTGCAGTTTAATTATCAGAAATCTGCTGATTAGAGGGTTAATCGAGTCAGAAGAAAGCAAACAAGATGGTTTGAATTATTACCAAATCACTTTTGATTTTCTGCGGCATTTAGGGGTTAGTGATGTTAAAGAATTGCCTGATTTCGATAAATTGAATCGCGATCATAATTTAGAAGAGTTGTTGAAAGAAGATAAGTTAAAAAGCGATGAGTTTAAAACTTAACCGGATGCTCTATTATTTTTTAATTGGTTTAGTTTTTTTAGCCGGACTTTCCGCGCCGCTGGCAGCTAAAGACCTTGCTAATATTGAAACTTCTTTTGATCAGAAGGAAGTTTTAAGCTTACGTTTAAATCAGAATTCAGGATGTTCCTGCCAAAAAGCGATTGCTCCTCAGAAAAAATCAGACGGTCTGGGAGTCCATACCACGGCCAAGGCGGCTATTGTCGCTGATCAGCAAAGCGGGGCCGTTCTCTTCCAAAAAGAGCCGGAGCAGCAACTCCCCATCGCCAGCATAACCAAACTGATGACCGCCTTGGTTTTTTTGGAAAACAATCCCGGTTTTGATCAAATCGGTCAGATCGGAAGCGGTGAAAATGATTTGGAAGGAGCGAGATTATTCGTCAAAGATAACGAAAGGATAAAACTGAAAGATTTATTTTATGTTAGCTTGGTTGGTTCGGCTAATAATGCTACTCAAGCGCTGGTTCATTCCACCGGCTTGACGGGAGAAGAATTCGTAATCAAAATGAACCAGAAAGCGCAAAAACTGGGGATGAGCCATACTTTTTTCGCGGAACCCACCGGCTTGACGGAGCAAAATGTTTCTACTGCCAGCGACTTAGTGAAACTGGCGAAAGCCGCTTTTAACAATTCTGAAATAAAAGAAGCTACTACTTTAGAAGAGTACAGCTTTATCACTGAAGGAAATAAGGAATTCCATAAGGT
Organism: Candidatus Kerfeldbacteria bacterium CG_4_10_14_0_8_um_filter_42_10; assembly: GCA_002784945.1. GTDB lineage: Bacteria > Patescibacteriota > Patescibacteriia > UM-FILTER-42-10 > UM-FILTER-42-10 > UM-FILTER-42-10. The sequence goes on along the minus strand of PFMD01000062.1, from coordinate 9,209 downwards.
TGTCTCGCAGGATGAGTTATTAAAAAGTTATCTTGATTTAACCGGTACCAAGACCGGTTTTACTTACGAAGCCGGCTATTGCCTGATTGTTCAATCCAAAAATGAATCAGGACACGAAGTGATCGCCGCCGTATTAGGAAGCGAATCAAGCGATGCCCGTTTTCAAGAAGTAAAATCTTTAGTCTCCTGGGCTTTTGAGAACTACCAGTGGGAATTAGAATAAATAACGTCATTTTATTCATCGTTAGTGGAGAATCTAGAATAGGCGAGAACAATTTACAAAACAATAGTCTTATATTATGCTAAGAATAGATTCACTCATCTATGTCGGGAGAATTATTAAATAAATAATTATGGAATTTCCTATAGTTATCGGCAACTGGAAAATGAATCTGACTCCTCACGAGTCAGAAATAGTAGCCAAAAAAATTGTGGCCGGATTACCTCCTCAGGGAGTATCCGCCGAAGTTGTTCTATGCCCTTCGTTTCCATCACTGGAAGTAGTAGAAAGGGTGATTGCTCAGAGTACGATTTCTTTAGGCGCTCAGAATTTTTTCTGGCAAGAAAGCGGTTCCTATACCGGAGAAGTTTCTATAAAAATGCTAAAAGAAATCGGTTGCGGCTGGTCGATTATCGGTCATTCCGAAAGGAGGATAGTTCTTAGGGAAAACGATGATGAAATAAACAAAAAGGTCAAATTGGCTCTAGCTTATGATATCGTTCCGGTTATCTGCGTAGGAGAAAAATATGAAGAGCGACAAGCAGGGCAAAAAGACTTTGTCATTATGAAAGAAGTAGCCTCGGCTTTAAAAGGAGTGGATAAATTCAACCGATTAGTGGTTGCTTACGAACCAGTTTGGGTGATCGGCCGGGGAGAAGCGATTGACCCAGAAGAAGCCCAATCAGTGGCCACCCTGATCAAATATACTTTACGGGATATGTATTCTCATGAGGTAGTTGATAATAAAATTAAAATTTTGTACGGAGGAAGCGTCGATGATCAAAATGTAAGCCAATTTGTTGATAATGAATTAATTCAAGGCGTACTGGTGGGTGGTTCCAGCCTCAAACCGGAAACATTTTTGGGGATTATTAATAAATTAACGTCTAAATGCTAACTGACGCCCCTTATTTGATTAAAAAGGCCCAAAAGGGAGGTTACGCCCTGGGAGCTTTTAATATTTATAATTTAGAGACTGCTCTGGGGGTGGCGCGGGCAGCGGTGCATTTGGAATCCCCGATTGTCATGCAGGTATCGGAATCGACCATTGAGTACGCGGGATTAAAACCCATTACCCATATTGTTTCCACGATTGCCAAAAATGAAGCTATTTCCATTCCGGTGGCTTTGCATTTGGATCACGGAAAAAGCTTTAAATCAGTGGCGGAATGCATTGCCGCCGGATTTTCCTCCGTCCACATTGACGCTTCCTCGCTTCCTTTTGATGAAAATATCGCTTTGACTCGAGAAGTGGTGGAATATGCGCACGGGAAAAGCATTTGGGTGCAGGGTGAGTTGGGCGCTATTCCCGGAGGCCATGGTGAAGAAGGCAGTAAGTACAAGGAATTACCGTTAGTTGATCCTGATCAAGTAGAAGAATTTGTAAAAAAAACCGGGGTGGACGCTTTAGCGGTGGCCGTCGGCACGGCCCATGGCGTATTTAAAAACGAGGAGATTCATTTTGATCTGCTAAAGGAAGTAAGGAACAGGACTTCTCTTCCCTTAGTTTTACACGGCGGATCGGGAATTCCCGATAATCAGGTAAAAAAAGCAATCAAGATGGGAATTTGCATAATAAATGTTGGCACTGACATCAAATTGTCCTTCACTTCTAAGATAAAAGAGGTAGTTAAAAAAAATTCGAAAGTATCTGATGTGAGAGAATTAATGAATCCAGCCATTAACGCTGTCCAGAAAGTGGTGGAAAGAAAACTTAAGTTGTTTGGCAGCGTGGGCAAGAAGTAAGGTTGTGGCTCGCAGGTTGCCAGTTGTAAGTTGATTCGTAATATTGTTTAATTGCTATATTGTTATATTGTTTTTATAGTTATTTAAAAAATTAAGCAATTCAGCAATATAGCAATATAACTATAATCTTTAATCTAAAAATTAAAATCAATAATATGATCAAACTAGCCATCAACGGCTTCGGCCGAATCGGCCGGGCCGCTTTCAAAATAGCATTAGAGAAAAAAGGCATCGAAATTGTCGGCTTGAATGATTTAACTGATAATGAGACTTTAGCTCATCTTTTAAAGTATGATACGGTGTACGGTATTTATTCCAAAGAGGTTGAAGGAACAGAAGAGGGGATAAAAGTAGAAGGGAAAATGTACAAAGTATGGGCAGAAAAGGAGCCGGAAAAACTACCTTGGAAAGACTTGGGTGTAGATATCGTATTGGAATGCACCGGTAAATTCAGAAAAGCAGAAGACGCCGGGCTGCACATAAAAGCGGGTGCTAAAAGAGTTATTTTATCCGCCCCGGCTAAAGGAGAAGGGGTAAAAAGTTGTGTCCTGGGCGTCAATGATGACCGGGATTTGAAAAATGATGACTTAGTGATATCCAATGCCTCTTGTACCACCAATTCAGTTGCCCCGGTAATGGAGGTGCTCCAGAGCGTTTTTGGCGTTAAGAAAGCAATGCTGACCACCATTCATTCCTACACCGCCGATCAGAATCTGATTGATGGTCCCCACAAAGATTTAAGACGAGCCCGAGCGGCCGCCCATAATATGGTTCCTACTACTACAGGTGCGGCTAAAGCTACCGCCGAAACCATTCCGGAACTGAAAGGAAAATTCGACGGTATGTCAGTCAGGGTTCCTACTATTGATGTTTCCCTTTCCGATTTAACGGTGCTTCTTAATAGAGAAGTAACCGAAGAAGAAGTGAACGCGGAATTCAAAAAAGCATCGGAAAGCTCAAGGTACCAAGGAATTTTAGCGGTTACGGAAAAACCCTTGGTTTCCTCTGACTTTATCGGAAACAGCCATTCCACCATAGTTGATTTAAGCCTAACCAAAGTGGTCGATAAAGATTTGTTAAAGGTGATTGCCTGGTATGATAACGAATGGGGTTATGCCTGCCGACTGGTTGAATTAGCGGAAAAGTTGGGAAAGAACCTATGATTTGAATTATTCAGAATATCTGATAATATATCAAACAATAACCAAGTAACAAGAAACAAGTAACAAACAATATTCAATAACCAATAACCAAACCACAAATGTAGAGGGCGTTTGAAAATTGGAATTTGAATATTGGAGTTTATTTGGTTATTGTATCTTGTAACTTGGAATTTATCTTTGTGGCCCTATCGTCTAGTGGCTAGGACGCATGGTTCTCATCCATGTAACAGCGGTTCGACTCCGCTTAGGGCTGCCAGAACAGTTTCAGAATTTAATTATTGTTTTTTCATAGAACGTTGTAAAGCAAGGAGTCGAAGGGCAAAAGCGAGACAAGTTCCGTCGATGCGGAACGCAGGCGAGCGTCGCCGAGCTGCCAGTGGCAGGTCGGCGCTGCCCAGGACCCGACTCCGCTTAGCGCTGCCAATAAACAGAAAAATCCTTTCCGTTGACTATTTAGCTGATTCTGTGATATAATAGTGCTGCTACGAAAAAGTAGAAATATTATTTTTTAACGATATGCAAGCAAAAAAATATCCTTATCTGCAAGGAGAGGGCTTAAAGCTGATATCATACTGTCCGCTTTGTAATACTCAATACAATCCTCTGGCCGCCAAAATATTGGAGGAACGGGAGGATGCCCATTTAATTCACATTGAATGCCGCCGCTGCAATAGTTCTATTGTAGCTTTAATTTTAACGGGGGGTATCGGGATCAGCTCAGTCGGTCTGATCACTGATTTGACCAGCGATGACGTTCTGAAATTTAAAGACGCCGATGATCTTACTCTGGACGACGTGTTAGATTTTCATCTAGCGCTTCAGAATGACCTGGTACTAAAATCAATTATTAATTCTTAAATATCGACAAAGGAAGCTTAATGGAAAAACTGATTCTTAAAGCAAAAAGTCGTTCGGTCTTCGGTAAAAAAAATAAATCTCTTCGAAAACAAAATAAAATACCGGCGGTTGTTTACGGACACGGAAAAGAATCGCAGCCGTTGGAGATTGATTACTTAGTATTCCAAAGACTATACGAAAAGGCGGGGGCCAGCACTTTGATCGATTTACAAATCGATGATAAAGAACCGGTTAAAGTTCTGGTTCAAGAAGTGCAATTCAGCCCCTTAGAAGATAAATACATCCACATTGATTTCCATCAAGTCAAGATGACCGAGAAAATCAGCGCCGAGATCCCTCTTAAATTTATAGGAGAATCGCCAGCCGTTAAGGAATTGGGAGGAATCCCGGTTAAAAATCTGGATAAAATTAAAATCGAGTGCCTGCCCGACAAACTGATTCACGAGCTAGAAATTGATATTTCTCAAATTAAGACATTTGAAGAAAGCATTCACGTCCAGGATCTGAAAATTCCCGAAGGAATCACCGTTATGGACAAACCGGACGAAACCATCTTCTTGGTAGAGGCTCCACGTTCCGAAGAAGAATTGAAAGCTTTAGAAGAGGCGCCGGTAGCGGCAGAAGAAGCTAAAGTAGAAGGCGAAGAAGAGGCAAAGACAGAAGAAACTTCGGGTGAAGTAACAGAGGCTGCCGGTACCGATAGTACTCCCAAGGATAAAGAAAAGTAATTATTTAAAATAAAAATATATGTCAGGATCAGAGGGAATCAAAAAATTCTTTAATAACAAAAACACAAAAATCGGATTATTAATTTTAGTGGTAATAATAGCAGCGGCAGTTTTAGGCTATTTTTTGTTTAGCAAACAGAATATAGAGTTAAGCAATAGTAATAGTACTAAAACAACCGGCAAAAAAGTGGCCCGCCTATTAGATGGAGTGCAAGTAGATAGGGGAAACGAAAATATTTATCCTATAGCAGTAATGGTGGAGAACCTCTTTACGATCCGGCCGCAATCAGGGTTAGATAAAGCCGGAGTGGTATACGAAGCTTTAGCGGAAGGTGGAATTACCCGTTTTATGGCAATCTATTCAACTAATGAAGCGATAGCAGAAATTGGACCGGTTAGAAGCGCCCGAGATTATTATCTTGACTGGTTATCAGAATATAATGCCCTTTATGCTCACTGCGGCGGCAGCCCCAGCGCCCTAGGGCTGATTAAGGATTATGACGTTCTTAATTTGGACCAGATCAGCGGCGATCACCCCTATTTCTGGCGTGATTCCTCTAGAGCAACCGCTTCGGAACATACTCTGTTTACTTCTTCTGAGTTGCTTACCTTTGCCCGAAGAGACAAAGGCATTCCGGAAGAAGGGGATTTTAAACCTTGGCCTTATAAAGAAGAGGCATCACTCGCTGAACGACCCACAGAAGCGAAAAAAATCACTATTGATTTTTCCATTTTCAGCTATAAAGTAGAATATCAGTATGATCGTGACAACAACCAGTACTTAAGGTTTAACGGCGGTGAGCCGCACCTTGATTTTAAAACCCAAAAGCAGCTGACCGCTAAAAATGTAATTGTCCAATATGTCAAAACCAGACTGGCCGACCCGACGCGGCTTGCAATGGAGACTATTGGAGAAGGAGGCGCCTTGGTATTCCAAGATGGGCAGATGATTAACGCTACCTGGAAAAAGGAAGACCGAGAAACCAGAACCCGTTTCTATGACAGCAATGGCGAAGAGATCAGGTTTAATGCCGGGCAGATTTGGGTTGAGGTAGTTCCTACGGATCGGGCGGTAGAATATAATTAGATTTTAGGAGGCAGCTCGTAGCTTTTTAATTCCGACGCTTTGGTCGGAACTAAGAAGCTACAAGCTAGAAAGCTGATTCTTAATTTCTTGATCTCCAATTCTCCTAAATTTAAACAATTTTCCAAAATATCATATTTAACTATTTAATACCTCACAAAGCATTAACTCATAAGAGGGAGAAAAGCTATGTCTACTAATAATAAAAAAAATAAAGGTTTTACCTTGGTTGAATTATTAGTGGTAATCGCGATTGTGGCTCTTTTATCTTCAATTGCCCTAGTGGCTATGAATAGTGCCAGGACCAGTTCGCGGGATACTAAAAGAACAGCTGATCTAAAACAAGTAGCAGCCGCCCTAGAAATTTATTTTGATGAATTTAGTCAATACCCTTATAACGGTACGGGAACCGGTGGTTATAACGAATTAGATCAAGCAGACGCGGCAAATAATAGAATATGGGACAGCAGTTGCGCCGGAGGTGATTCCGATGATGAATTCCTAACTTCTCTCAAAGAGCAAGGAATGATGATGACATTGCCAGACGATCCTTCTTATAGGACCGTGGCGGATTGTTACCTCTATACCTCGACCATTCGTTCATCGGGAGATTATGCCGATGGGTATTATTTAATGGCCCGTTTTGAAAGCGCCAGTACTATTAATAACTGTGGTAGCATTACACTTCCCGCAGGAAATCGTTTTTGCCTTGCTCAATCGGAATAAAAAGAATGGAAACTAACAAAAATAAAAATAATTTGTTTCAAATTACCCCTCTAAAAATACAATTGCTGGTTATGGGAGGGGTTTTGATATTAGGCGGAATAATCGCTTGGGTTTTTATTGGTACTACATTAGTTCAAGCAATCTCTCTTTTTAGTGACCAAGCGGACAATCAAGTAGCGGTTAAAACATTAGAATCCGAACCGGAATCATTAACCGAAGCCCGTCTGCTGGATGGCCGCATTGTGGCTAAAAGTGATTATGACTTATTGCCCGTTGGAGTAATGATTGAAAATTTGCCCAGCGTCCGTCCCCAATCGGGGCTATCCCGAGCGCAAGTAGTCTATGAAGCGCTAGTAGAAGGTTTTTCCACTCGATTTTTGGTGGTTTATGATCCTAAGGAACTATCTGACACCATTGGCCCAGTACGCTCGGCCCGGCCTTATTATTTAGAATGGATTTCGGAATTGAATGGTTTATACGTTCATGCCGGTGGAAGCCCAGATGCTTTGGCGGCTGTAGACGGTTTGGGAATCAGAGATCTAAATGCTTTATCAAAAGGTCAGTACTTTTGGCGTGATCATGCCCAAGCGGCTCCCCACAACCTCTATACCTCGAAAAATTTACTTGATTTAGCCGTTCGGGATCTGGAATACCAAGACTTAAAATCAGAATTTGAACCCTGGTTGTACCAAGATGATCCTTTGCTGGCGGAACGGCCCGAAGATGCCAAAAAAGTGATTATCAAATTTTCGGGCTATTCTTATGAAGTAGAATACCAATATGATCGAGAATCAGACGAATACTTGCGATTTAATGCCGGCCAGGCCCATCTTGATAGAAATACCGGCGAACAGTTAAGAGCTAAGAACGTGATTGTGGTAGAAATTCCGCCGGTGGTTGATATCGGTGAAAAAGGGCGCTTAACTTTTGATATCAGCGGCGAGGGGCGGGCGTTAGTAGCCCGGCACGGCGAAGCAATTGAAGGAACTTGGAAAAAGCCTGACCGATTAGCTAAAACCCGTTTTTATGACCAGACTGGAAAAGAAATCGAATTAGGCCGGGGGTCTACTTGGATTCATATTGTGCCGGAAACCCAAGAATTCGGGGTGGAATAGCGAAACGAGAGAGGTTAATAATAACAAAAAGTAAAGCGGTTGAATGCCGCTTTTTGTTTTAGGCAGCATTAAGGAAATAACCCGCTATTTAACATAATTAATAAGCTATGCTATCCTTATTTGGCGTTTGCTTTTAAAAAACAGCGACTTCAATATAAGTGTGATATACACTGGAGGGAAAAACAAAGATGAACGAGATTCTACTGGCATTTGGAACAGGGGATGTGACCGTGGGTGAAGTGACTGACGTTCTGCTTACCTTAAAAGGACCCAAAGAAGTCCACGTTACCCAGTTCATTTCCCTTGTTCAGGAAGGGAAAATTCACCCGTCAAAGGTGAATGAGCTGATGGAGTATCTTAAAAGGCGAGCGCGGTACTGCCTTGAACTTGCCCGCAAGCTGCAAACAGCTGCGGCCACCGCCCCGGCAGTCTAATTGCCCTTTCTTCAGCAAGCTTGAGCGTGACTACTTCAGTAGTTCACGCTTTTTTCGTAGTGATAATAATTACCCGATTTCTTTGCGCCAAATCTTTTTTTACTGTTAAATTAATCTTAACGAAATAAGTTTTTATCATCGCTCGGAGATATTTTAAATGAGGAGGATGAATTTCGAGGAAGATTTTTCCTCCAGGAGCAAGTTTTTGGGCGGCCTGAATAAGAATTTTTTCTAAAAATGCTCTCCCTTGCTTTTTAGCGACTAAAGCTTTTAGAGGTTCATATTTTAACTCTTTTGTTAAATAGTCAGAGGAAAGGTAGGGGAGATTGGCGACAATGATATTAACCGGCTCCTTAATCGTCTTTAGTAAGTTGCTTCTAATAAACTTTATTCTATGGGCAACTTGGTGCTTTCGGGCATTTTTCCTAGCTACCGCCAGCGCTTCCTTAGAGATATCAGAGGCAATTATTTGCGCCTGGGAAAGGTGTTTAGCTAAAGTGATCGCAATACAGCCTGATCCGGTGCCAATATCAGCTATTTTCACTTGAGAATTTTTAGGAACAGACTCCAGTACCGTTTCAACTAGAATCTCCGTTTCTGGACGGGGGATTAAAACTCTTTGGTCAACATAGAAATTAATTCCATGGAACTCTCTTTTTTTAATCAAATAAGCAATGGGTTCCAGTTTCAGCCTTCGTTTTACGAGATTTTTAAATTTTCTAATTTGATTATTAGTAACTGTTTTTTCCGAATGAGTTAAAACATACTCCCGATTTTGCTTTAGCACATGGGATAACAAAACTTCTGCGTCTAGATAGGCAGAAGGATTTTTTTTCTTTTTAAGTGATTTTACCGCTTGATTCAGCAGTTCATTTATTCTCATTTAGTTCCAGGATTCTTTTTTGATCTTCTTCTTTTAAATTGGAAATTAATGGATCCAAATTACCTTCCAAAATAGATTGTATTTCGTGCCAGCTTTTTTTAATCCGATGGTCGGTAACTCGATCCTGGGGAAAATTGTAGGTTCTTATTTTTTCTGCTCGGTCACCGGTGCCGATCTGCGATTTTCGAGCTTCTCCCCTTTGTTTATTTTCTTCATCCTGTTTTTTCTTTAGTAATCGTGCCCGTAGCACTT
>PFMD01000026.1 GCA_002784945.1 Candidatus Kerfeldbacteria bacterium CG_4_10_14_0_8_um_filter_42_10 | reverse complement strand
CCGTCCCAGAAAACGCCTTAATTACAAAACACCCAATGAGGTGATAAACGAGTATCTCAAAAGTGGTGCATTGCTAACTTGAATTTTCAGAAGGGCTAGATAGCTTATGGCTCGTTACTTTTGCAGTGATTTCCCCTCCTTTATAAGGAGGGGTTAGGGGAGGTAGAAACTATTACCCCCTGAATTTGAACAAAACCAATCCTTCTGCTATACTAGAATAAAGGAAAAACAGGGCGTCCTATTGGGAAACCCTGCTTTTTTGTAATTCTAAGAAGCTACAAGCTAATTTCCTTACCCTGAAAGCGAAGATACACATCTTCGCCTTCTATCTAAACAATGTCCGATCAAATCTATTGGAACGCCTTCAACTTAATACCTGAAATAGGCCCAGTTACCTTCAGGAAGCTTTTAAATAAATACCTGTTCTTACAGGAGGCCTGGCAGTCTCCTCTTGAAGAACTGAAAACTTGCGGAATCTCTTCAAAGACTGTGGCAAAAATCGCCGCCTTGCGGAAATCGGTCGATCCTATTAAGGAGTGGGAAAAACTGGAAAAGAACGGCATAACAGTTATTACGCTGTTAGACCAGGCTTATCCTTCTTTGCTGAAAGAAATCTATGACCCGCCGGCCTTGCTTTATATTAAAGGGGAAATTAAAAAAGACGATCTTAGGCTGGCCATAGTAGGAACCAGAAAGGCTTCCTCCTACGGCCAAGAGGCCGCTTCAGAACTGGCCGGCAATCTGGCTAAAGCAGGGCTAATTATTGTTTCCGGATTAGCTCTGGGAATAGACGCTCTAGCCCACCAAGCGACCGTTCAGGCAAAAGGAAAAACCATTGGAGTGTTGGCCTGCGGATTAGATTTGGTTTATCCCCGAGCCAATTACCGCCTAGCAGAAGAAATTTTGGATACCGGCGGAGCATTAATTTCGGAATATCCTTTAGGTACTGTTGCTTTAAAACACCACTTTCCTATCCGAAACCGGATTATTTCCGGGCTGTCTATTGGCACCTTGGTAATTGAAGCGGGTGAAAAATCCGGCGCTTTGATCACGGCTCGGCTGGCCCTAGAGCAAAACCGGGAGGTTTTTGCCGTTCCCGGAAGCATCTACAACAAAAATTCCGAGGGGCCGAACAACCTGATTAAAATGGGGGCCCGGGCGGTTACCAAAGCAGAGGATATTTTGGAACCCCTGAATTTGAAACAGCTCGCCAGCTCCCAAGAAGTAAGAAAAATCATTGCCGACACCAAAGAAGAGGAATTAATTCTTAAATCATTGCCCGAGGAACCGATTCATATCGATCAGATAGTAAGGAACAGCGGGTTATCGGCGCCGATTGTTAATTCCACCCTAACCTTGATGGAAATGAAGGGAAAGGTCAGAAATTTGGGCGGGATGCATTATGTTTTAGCGCGGTAAATATCAACGAAGGCGCGACGCCGACGTCGCGTCTTCTGAAGGCGAAGATACGTATCTTCGCCTTCTAACAAGTATTGACATCCCCAAACAATATGGGTTATAAATAATTATAATTCAAATTTTTAAACAATAGTTGTATGGCCAAAAATCTGGTGATTGTGGAATCACCCACCAAAGCCAAGACCATTTCTCGATTTTTAGGAAAGGAATACAGCGTTCAATCGTCCAACGGGCATGTTCGGGATCTTCCTAAAGGAAATATGGGAATTGACATTGAAAACAATTTTGAACCCCGTTACGTGATCCCCACAAAATCGAAGAAAAAGGTGAACGAACTGAAAAAACTCGCCGAGAAAGCTGGTTTAGTCTATTTCGCCACTGACGAGGATCGGGAAGGAGAGGCTATTTCTTGGCATCTGGCTAAGATTTTTGGCTTGCCTAAAGAAAAAACCAAAAGAATCGTTTTTCATGAAATCACCGAAGAAGCCATTAAAAACGCTCTGAAGAATCCGCGTTCGCTTGATTTAAACCTGGTGGATGCCCAACAGGCCCGCCGGATTTTGGATCGCTTGGTCGGATACGAGCTTTCTCCCTTCTTATGGAAAAAAGTGGTAAAGGGCTTATCGGCGGGGCGAGTGCAGTCAGTAGTCGTACGGCTGATTGTGGAAAGGGAAAGAGAAATTCAGAATTTCAAGCCTCAGGAATATTGGACCATTGAAGGAGAATTCAAGAAACTGGACGGAGAAAAAACAGTCCCGGCAAAACTGAATAAGATTGCCGGAAAAACACTGGATAAATTCGCCATTCCCGACGAAAAAAAAGCACAGGCCATTCTGGATGATCTTAAGGATGGTTTTTTTGTAAAGGATATTAGAAAAAAAGAGACCTTTCGCAATCCTCTCCCCCCTTTTACCACCTCTACCCTCCAACAAGATGCTAACCGCAAATTAGGATATTCTTCTCGCCAGACTATGTTTATGGCTCAAAAGCTTTATGAAGGAATCAGTCTTGGTTCAGATGGCACAGTGGGATTAATTACTTACATGCGTACCGACTCGCTTAATTTAGCTGGGAAATTCATTGAAGAGGCAAGAGGATATATTAAAGAGAGTTTTGGTTCCGCTTATTTGCCTAAAACGGCACTTTATTACAAAACCAAATCAAAGCTGGCGCAAGAAGCGCATGAAGCGATCCGCCCAACTGACATCAGCCGCACCCCCGAATCAATTAAGCCTTACGTTGACAAATCAATATACCGACTGTACGAACTTATTTGGCAGAGAGCGCTGGCTTGTCAGATGGAAAAAGCCGTAATTGATTCCACCAGCGCCGATATTGTGAATAAGGAAGAAAAGTACGGATTTTTAGCTTCCGGCTCGGTGATTAAATTCGACGGATTCTTGAAAGTATATTCCAATAATCAACAAGATAGACTATTGCCCCCATTAGAGGTAAATGAGAAATTGGAAGCTAAAAAAATTTCTCCCGAGCAGCACTTTACCGAGCCGCCGGCCCGCTATTCCGAAGCCGGCCTGGTAAAAGCACTGGAGGAATACGGAATCGGCCGCCCTTCCACTTACGCTCCCACTATCGGCACCGTCATTGAACGGGGTTATGTATCCAAAGAAAATCGGAGGCTGAAACCGAATGAAATCGGCCTGGTGGTCAATGACGTGCTGGTCAAACATTTTCCTAAAATAGTGGACTACCAATTTACCGCCAATATGGAAAACAATTTAGATGAAATCGCCCTAAATAAAAAAGAGTGGATTCCCGTAATTAAGGAATTTTATCAACCCTTTAAAGAAAACCTTATGCAAAAAACGGAAGAAGTTAACAAAAAGGATCTAACCGAAAAAGCCACTGAAGAAATCTGCGAGAAGTGCGGCAAACCCATGGTAATCAAACTGGGACGCTTTGGAAAATTCTTGGCTTGCACCGGCTTTCCGGACTGCAAGAACACCAAACCGCTAAATGGCGACGGGGAAAAAGCCGAACCGGAACTAACCGATGAAAAATGCGACCTTTGCGGTGCTCCCATGCAGGTTAAGCAGGGCCGCTTTGGAAAATTCTTGGGTTGTACTAAATATCCTGATTGTAAAGGAATTAAGCGCATTGAAAAGTCCACCGGCGTTAAGTGCCCCCAGTGCGGCCAGGGC
>PFMD01000032.1 GCA_002784945.1 Candidatus Kerfeldbacteria bacterium CG_4_10_14_0_8_um_filter_42_10 | reverse complement strand
TCGCCCGGCTCGCCTGCTTTTACCCGGTTTCCCTCTTTATCGATTACTTCGAAAAATTCCAAATCAGGATAAATGTGGTAGCCGGATTCTTCGGTACACTGAATCCAGGCCGTTTTACTTTCCGTTAAAGCATAAGTGGCGAAAATCTGGACATCTTCTGCTCCCAGTTCCTTCAAAAATTCCTTTACCTTCATTCTTAAACCATCACTGACCCGTTCCCCTCCGAAAATTACGTATTTAACGTTAGAAAAATCCCTTTTTTGTTTTACCGCTTCCCGAAGCAGGTGATAGCAGTATCCCGGAATAAAAAGAATTAATCCGGCTTTCAGCCTTTCAATGGCATCCATGATTTTTTGCGTACCCATTACCTTTCCTCCGCCGGTGGCCAGACTGGTCATGCCAATAGTAGTCAAACCGTAATAAGCCAGCCAGAAAGCAAGGTGCGGCGAATAAGGAAAAGCGTTAATGGCTACTTGGTTGCGGTCAATATTAATCACGTCCAAAAGCCGGTTGGCTGATTCCTTAAGATACTCCAGATCACGGGCAGTATAGCCAAAGGGAGTGGGCAGGGCGGTGCGCCCGGTAGTGAAGTGAAGATGAATCGGCTTGTATTCCCACTCCAGTTTCCGCTTTACATCCTTTTTTAAAATCTTTTGCCCAATTATCTTTAAAAGCTTTCCTTTGGAGGCATGCTTTTTAATTAGTTCTTCATCCGGCTGCAGCATAAACTGCTTCGGTTTGCCTCGGTCTTCTTCAGTGGGAGCAATATCAGCTTTGGAAACAAAAGGCAGTTTCACTAAATCATCAGTGGTTTCAATATCGTTAAAGCTGAGATTATTTTTTTTGAACCACTCTCGGTAAAAAGGGTGGTAAGGAATTTCATGTTTGATTAAATACTTCAGCCTTTTGTTTTGGATTTTTTTAATTTCTTCCTCTGAGGCATGGGATAGTTTGCGCCAATTGAGATAATGCATATTTTGATTAGATTTAAGATTAAAGTTGAAAGATTAAAGCTAAGGGATCAGAGATCGAAGATCAAGGATCAATTAGGGATTGTTATCCGCAAAGGAACCTTTATGGTTCCGTTTTAGTCCGCGTGAACCACAAAGGTTCACTTGCCCTGACAACTTATCTCGCCAGTGGGCGGGACCCCGCGGCTCGCGATGGCAACTATCAATAATTATACGGCAGCTGAGCCATCTTTCCAATCTCTTTCATGATTTTGTTAGTGATTTCCTCTAAAAGCTCTTTATTGGCCGGCTTTTGGTAGTATTCGTACAGCGTAATGGGCTTTCCGATAAAAAAGCTTATTCTCCCCTTAAATAGAAAAAGCTGCCGCAGTGCTTTTTCAAAAACAAGCGCCATATTACTAGAAACTCCTACGGGAATTATGGGGATCCTATTTTCTAAAATTATCCGGGCGAGGCCGGTTTTCCCTTTATTCAAACGACCTTCTTTATGAGCCATTCCCTCTGGGAAAATCGCTACCACCCTTCCCTTTTTTAGAAAGCGGGTAGCTTCATTAATTGTTTTTGATTTATCCTCTGGATCGACTAAAATGCATCCGGCCCAATGCCGGGCTACCCAGTTGCCGGCAAAAGAACCGTATTTGGCCTGTCGGGCAAAAAAATGAACTTTTTTCTTTACTCGGGGAATAATGAGCGATGCTAGAAAATAGCCATCCAATGAACTAGTATGATTGGCCGCCACGATATAAGGCCCCTGTTCCGGAAGATTTTCTATTCCCTTTACTTCCTTGATAAATAACTTGAGAATCGGGAAAAAAATCCTTCGGAAAATCGGGTAGGGATAAAGCAAATACATAGCAAAGCTAAAAATTAGAAATGATAACTTTTATTAGCCAATCGGCCGACCGCTTTCATTATTTCTCTGGTGCAATCAGTTAATAACTGATAATCAACCGGTTTATTATAATAATTTTCTAAAGCGACCGGCGTACCGATACTAATAATCACTTCGTGTGGCTTACTAAATAGCCACCGTAATGATTTGCTGAAGTGAGAAGCTGACGGTGCCATGATGCCGATAGGAATAACCGGGCATTTTGACCAGAGCGCCAGACGGGCGGCGCCGGTTTTCCCCTTCAATAATTCTTTCTGATCGTTTCTCTGCCCTTCGGGAAAAAAAACCACGATTTTATTATTTTTCAAAGATTCCAGCGCTTTAGTCAAAGCTTCTTGTTTTCCATGTTTTTCTAAAGGAATGGTCATCCCGCCGGTCCAGAAATAATTTTTGCTTTGAGAGACAAAATATATTTTTCTTTTGATTCGGAAAACCACTAAAAGGGTCAAAAGCCATCCATCCAAATAATCTACATGATTAGACACTAATAGAGCGGGCCCTGATTTAGGAATATTTTCAATCCCGGTTATTTTTTTGATCCGGCGCCGGGCGAAGATTCTTAAAACGGGGAAAATTAAATGATTAATCATTTTAATAAGAATATTTTTTGCCGCTAAGCTGGGAGATTGCTTTTAACATTTCTTTAGTCACTTCTTCCAACAAGCGATGGGTTATTTCTTGATTTAAGTATTTAGCCAAATCAAGCGGTTTCCCAATATTTATTCTAATCTCCTGTTTTTTGCTAAAAATAAAACTGAGATGGTTCTTAACATCCTTATCCATTGGCCCAATGTATCCAACGGGAACAACCGGGCATTGGGACCAGAGCGCTAGACGGGCGGCGCCGGTTTTCCCTTTTTTTAAAGTACCAGCCTGATACCAGCGTGTTCCTTCAGGAAAAACACCGACCACCTCCCCCTGTCTTAGAAAGTTAAGTGCCGCTTTAAGACAGGCTTGCCTATCATTAGGATCAACGTAAATCATGCCCAGCCACTTTTCACCAATTCGTCTGCCAAAATAACGAAACAAATCGTGCTTACTGATAAAATGTGTTTTCTGGCCGGTCCATTTAGCCACCAAGGCTCCAATCAATACAGGATCAAGATAACTAACGTGGTTAGCAATAATAAGAAAAGGTCCTTTTTTCGGTAAATTTTCCCTGCCATTTATTTCTTTAGCTCTCCGCAAAACCAGAGGGGCGATTGTTTTTTTAGCTAATTCAAATAGCATGATTTTTTACCACTTTTTACTGTTAATTCCCAAATAATACCCTAAATGCCTGATAATGATATGGAGAACAAAACTTAATAGAAGCAGGGTTATGATTACCGACCAAGGCGGAATCCACAAAAAGGAAATAAAAATAAGACCGCCTAAAACCGAGTCAGTCTGATCCCAAGGAATAAATTTATCCCCCGGTCTGATTTTTACGCGCCGCTTAATAAAACTCTTTAACATGTCCCCAAACAGTACCCCGAAGCCCATTAAAAATCCAATCGACCAGGCCGAGTGTTCTTGATAAGGAAGGATGCTGACGCTCTCAAAAGCTTCGATCTGCCACAACTGCTTTTGAACAGCCACTATTCCTATCGCGGCCAAAGTACCAAAGATTAATCCTCTCCAGGTCTTATGCGAACCCAGGATTGGTTGCTGATCAATCCATTTTTTATTGAAGTCAACGGGATAGTTGAGAACATTAATTTTTTTTACCAGCACCGGCACCGAATTGGCAAAAATGCCGGGCAGCATCAGATAAACGCACTGCAGAAGAAAAAACATTGTTTGGTACAAGAATATTTAAAACTTCCCTAATATTACCATTTTTAGGGCTCTTGGGAAAGAAAAAGGTCATTTCTTTTTTATCCCCAAGGCACCCTGTTGACTAAATAAATCAATTACTTTAATATGTTATTGACCTTAACAATCAGCTCAAATTATCAAGAGTGGCGTTAGGCAGATGCATTTCTGAGGAAATGTCCTGCCGAGGGACGGATCCCTTTAACCGCCCAGCAACCCTTTTCCGCATCTGCGGAAAGCACGGGTGCTAATTGCCGAGTCTCACGATTGCGTCAAGTTTAGCTTGATTGTGAGCAAAGATAACAAAAGTCTTAAGCTTTCCGCAATCGCTGGAAAGTTTTTTTGTTCTTTGGAATAGAGGAATAAAGGTACAACTGGCTATAAAATTTAAAACTGCGGATAAAAGATCTTCACTCAACCAGGAGGATGGACCCATGCGTGACTTGAGCTTCACTATCGCCCTTAATGACTGGGCGGCCGAAAAGGAACGACAACGAGATGTTGAAGTTATCAAACGCGTATTGCAGGATCTGGAAGAAAACAAAAAAACTCCGGCTGTTCAGTTACTCAAGAACAAGCTAGCCACAACTACCTAACCGTTTTTGTTCTAACCAAAACAGGTCGCGGATTTATCCACGACCTGTTTAACTTTAAAGAAAAATTATTCGGTTTTTTTAGCAGATTTTTTAGCGTCGTTGTTTTGCTTTTTTTCTTTTTTCTCTTCTTTTGGTTCTTTTTCCTCTTTCTTTTTATCCGTTTTTTCTTTTTCTTCTTTAGGCCCTTCCTTATGCAGTTGAGAGCCGGGCTCTCTACTACTTTTTTCTTCTTCGGAGCGCTGTTCTTCTTTTTTGCTTTCTTCCTCTGCTTCTTTCTTGGGTTCTTTAGAATCCTGCGCTTCTTTTTCTTCGGATTCTTTTTTGTCTCTGATATTAACCGCTCCTTCTTCCACCACGTCTATTTTCCAGCCAGTCAGTTTGGCGGAAAGTCTTACGTTTTGGCCGCTTCGGCCGATCGCCAAGGAAAGCTGGTCTGCTTTTACCCCAGTAATGGCTCGGTGATCCTCTTCTTTCAGTTCTACGCTTACCACCTTAGCGGGCGATAAGGCGTTAACAATGAATTTTACCGGATCCTCATCATATTCAATGATATCAATTTTTTCTCCTCCCAATTCGGCGATAATGGTTTGAACTCTGGTTCCTCTTTGACCGACGCAAGAACCAACCGGATCAATATTGCTTTCTTTAGACTGCACCGCAATTTTAGACCGGGAGCCCGCCTCGCGAGCCACCGCCTTGATTTCAATGGCGCCGCTGGCGATTTCCGGCACTTCCATGGTAAACAGCTTTTTAACCATTTCCGGATGAGAGCGCGAAACGATGATTTCCGGCCCCTTGGTTGTTTTGGTAACTGATACTAAATAGAATTTTTCCCTTTGTCCTGGGTTGTATCTTTCTACCTCAATTTGCTCTTTGGGGGGCATAATCGCCGTGGTCTGGCCAATATCCACCAAAACTACCCGGCCTTCTACTCTTTGAATGACGCCGCTGATAATTTCTCCTTCCCGGTCTTTGTAATCTTGGTACACGACATCTCGTTCCGCCTCGCGCAGTTTTTGGATAATTACTTGTTTGGCGGTTTGAGCGGCCATTCTTCCATATGCGGCAGAGGGGAATAATTCGGTTCTAATTTCATCGCCCAAAGAAACGTCCTTTTTTATCTTTTTTGCTTCCGAAATCATGATGTCGGTTTTAGGATTAAACAGTTTTTTTCTTTCTTCTTCTTCCTCTGGCTCTTGGTCTGTTTCTTTTTCCTCTTTCTTTTTATCCGTTTTTTCCTTTTCTTCTTTAGATTCTCCCTCATGCAGTCGAGAGCCAGGCTCTCTACTACTTTTTTCTTCTTCCGAACGCTGCTCTTCTTTCTCCCGCGCTTTTTCCAGTTCTTCTTCCGAAATATCTTCGACCACTGTTTTTAGGTCGAAAACGCGGGCTTGGCCGTTATCTAAGTTGAATTCCACCTTAATATTCTGATTTTTTTCGCCGAAATCTTTTCGGTAAGCCACGGCTAAAGCCGATTCAATGGTTTCAATCACGGAATCTTCTGAGATGTTTTTTTCGTCGCAAATTTGTTTGATCGCTTTTTGGATTTCTGAAGACATATTTTAGGGGTTAGGTATTAGTATTTTCCACTTTTTGCAACGAAACCTTTATGGTTTCGCTTTTCTCGATTTTTCCCAACGAACCATAAAGATTCGTTTGCGTTTCGTGATGCCATGTGCCATTTGCCACAAAACGTTTCACCAAAAAACTAGCATTCCATCATGAGAACACTAGTCAATTAAAGTATAGGGGATGTTAATTAAAAAAGCAAGTAGGGCGTTTTCTACTAAAATGTCCTGCAAAGGAGGTAAGAAATAGGGCTGTAAGAGCAATTCATGAATTGCTCTTACAGCCCGCTGTTTTCTAAATTGGAACTATGCGTCTACTTACGAACGAACTAGAGCGGTTGCTTATTAGAAAGCACCTGTCGGATCATTGCTACAAAGTCGCGGGTTAGGGAATAGAAATAAATCTTGCCGGATTTGGATTCTATCCCTAGGTTCGTTTCCTCGGGCGTGACATCGGTGGAACGATCTCCTTTCTCATAAGGAAAGGTAACCGTGGTGGAAACGTAAAGACGATCAATCGGAGCATCATCAATCAGATCAACGGCATCGCCGGATAAAACTCCGTGTACCGAAAATCCGGTAACGCCTATAGCGCCCCGCTTCCTGTAGGCAGTGACGTTCTTCCCCATAGTGGTAAAGGTGTTCACTTCGTCGTCCCGTACCAGAATGTGCTTGCCGGTAAGATCCACGTCTTCCAGCGTTACCTCTGCTTGATCGTCGCCCGGACGAATTTTTTTGCTGCCGATTGCCTCTCGGCTAAACCTGCTGGCGGCATCCTGAACCACTTTGAGCCGGCCGCTATCGGGCGAAGCGACGATAATATCCTTCCTTTCCAGAAGCGAGTGGCAGATCATTTCAAAAGCCCGATCCGCCCGTACTTCGTGAATCGCCATGCCGTGTTGGTTGAATGCGGCGCGAGTGGCATCCAAATTATGGAGCTCTCCGAAGATTACGTCCTGGATTGGCCAGACCGACATAATGCGAGGAATCATCCCCAGTAAAGGAATCTCGCCCTCCTTACCTTCTTTGTCTTGACGACGATAACCCAGGAAGGTAAAAACCGGAACAATCTCCTTCACCCCGTAAAGGGCCAAACCCTGCAGGGTCGCGAAAGTCTCCATCCAGTTTTCCTGGGCATCACCTCTGGTTGAAGTGAAGAGAACGACGGTGGCTCCTTTTAGAAAATCGAATTTTCCCATATGAGGAACCATTCTCAGTTTCATCTCACCATCACCAAAGAAGCCAAAGTGCCTCTTTTGTAGGGGAACTCCTAATTCTTTGGCAATTCTGCTTGCCTCGCGGTAGGATGCGCGGCAACTGTAAAAAAGAGCTTGTTGATTCATACTAAAGTACCTCCTTCTATCGGTTCACTTGTTTATTTTTGTATTAAGAGACTAAGGTATATTAACTTAACAAATTTTAGGATTTTGGTCAAAAAAAGAAAGCGGTCCCGTTTTACGGGATCGCTCTCTTTTTAACCCTCTTCCTATTTAGAAGGAGGGGGCGGCGGCATACCTTTATTGCCGTCACTGGAGTCTTTTGATTCCTCTTTTTTAAGCAAGGTTTGTTGTTCGCTTTTTGATTCTGAACTAGCTGGTCCAGAATGATCGCCTTCTTTCTTTCCTAATTCCGCTAATCCCTTTAATCCTCCTGATTGGTCTTTTTTGCCTCTTCCTCTGAGGTTAACTCCGACAATCACTACTGCGATAATGATAATCACCCACCAAATAAGGGTGGAGCGATTTTCCTCGGAGTCTTCTTTATCGGCTGAAGTTTGTTCAGTATTAGTTGCTTCATTTTCAGAAGTATCTTCTGACCCTTCTGTATTCTCTTCCTGAACAGATTCTGCCGGTTGATTCTCCGTAGCGGCGGCCTGAGCATCACTGACTCCCAGCACTTGGGGATTCTCGCCCGTTATTTTAACTTCGGCCGCGGCAACTTTGAATCCGATCACGTTGGAATAAGCGCTTTCTTTTCCCATATTATCGGTAGCAGTAGCGTAAACCAAGTGATTTTGAGCAGGATCAAGCTCCAGAAACGGCTGATAGGAGAAATTCACTACAGTCGCTTCGTTCCCGGAAACTTGGAATTGTCCGTTTAGTTTTCCATCAATGAAAACCTTTACCAAGGAATCCCCTAAGGTCAAGCCAACTATGAACGGTTTGGTAGAAACGGTTTTATCATTGACTACTGGCTGAAAAATAGTGGGGGCAGGATACGGTTTTTCAATAATGAATGTCCGAACGGCCGAAAATTTGCTTTTCTGGTTGGAGTTTTCGTCTAAGGCCCTTACTGATACGGTATGTTCCCCCGGCTTTAAGGGCAAAAAGGGAGTGTAGGCAAAACTCGCTGTCGTTTGCTTTCCATTTTTTACGGTAGCCTTACCGTTTAATTGACCGTCAATAAACACCTCCACCTCCGTATTGTTGGGGGTCACCCCCTTGATAACCGGCTCGCCCGATATCGCATGTTCCTGATTCTGGGGCCAGCTTAAAGTTGGAGCTGACGGAGCGGGTAAAGTAGCAGCAAACAGCCCGCGCGGCAGGGTTAAAAGGCTCACGACAAAAAGCGTTATGACAGGACCTAACACCTTGCGAAAAGAGGATGTTTTTTTACCATAAGTTAAAAACATGAATCAAATCCTCTTATCCTTATTTTCTTTGCTGAAGGACTATTTAAGAAGGCTTAGAGTCTTTCCGCAAAGATTGTCAAAGGACGTTAATAATTAATAAACCCCATCACTTGCCATAGGATTATAACTCCAGGGCAAGAGGCTCATCGCACCCCGCCACACGACCCTGCGGCTAAAACACTACAGGATGTTTCAAGTGACGGGGTAAAGGATTAGTTTTGTATCTTACAATGTACTTACTCTAGTGTCAAATTAAAATTTGCCGCCTGGTCTTCAGTATAATTCGGTTCATCAAAAGGGATAACGTTTTTAAAATGTTGAATGGCCGGTGGCATAAAAGAGGAAAAAATTATGGAAATCACGTCAATGCGGTATTTTAATTCATTAAGACGTTCTTCTTGCAAGTAACAATGGATAGTTTTTATCAAACGGCTAAGTTTTTGTTCCGTGACTGCTTCGACCGGCATTCCAAACCGTTTACTGCTTTTACTCTTTACCTCAACAAAAACTATTTCTTTTTGGTCTTGAACAACAAGATCAATCTCACCCCAACGGGCGGTGTAATGATTATTCAGGATGGCATAGCCTCTATTTTTAAGATATTGGCCGGCC
Source organism: Candidatus Kerfeldbacteria bacterium CG_4_10_14_0_8_um_filter_42_10 (assembly GCA_002784945.1). Taxonomy (GTDB): domain Bacteria; phylum Patescibacteriota; class Patescibacteriia; order UM-FILTER-42-10; family UM-FILTER-42-10; genus UM-FILTER-42-10. The sequence continues at coordinate 6,434 of PFMD01000032.1, read as the reverse complement.
ACCCATTCTCCTAAATTCCCCAGATTTTTTATCTCTAAATCCATAAAAAAACGTCCTCCCGAAAGAGGACGCCCAATAATCATTTATATTATAGCGCTACTATTTTAAAAATACAAATCCGTAATGGTAGGGCCCGGCTTCAAATGTTTTTTCCTTTTTTATTCCCAGCTCCTGGGCAATTTGTTCTATCTCTGCTTCTGTTACCCGATCATCAAGCGCTGGGCCAAAGGGAGTAGCGATGGAACGCCAATCTACTATTACCAACCGGCCGCCTTTCTTCAGTAAACGCCAGGCTTCGCTGATCATTTCTTTGTGTTTTTTGGATTGAAACAGGGTATTGATTAGCAACGCAAAATCCAGGCTTGCCTCTTTTATTTTAGTGGCTCCTAATATTTCTACATTAGACCAAACCGCTTTTACATTATCGAGCCCTTCTAGCTTGACTCTGGTTTTCACGTTTTCTAAAACACTCTTCAGAATATCCACGGCATAAACCCGACCCTTGCTTCCCACTATTTTGCCGGCTTGCAAAGTAAAATAGGCCATTCCGCCGCATCCTAAATCGGCCACTCGCTGGCCAAAGCCAACCCCCGCTTCTTTTAATACTGCTTCGGGGTTTAATAGTTCGTTTCCTCCGGCAACCTTTTGATCCATTAGTTTATGCTTACAATCTAAGTATAGACAATTTTTTATTTCTGCTCAAGCAAGTCTTGCTAAGGGTTATCAGAAATACGGTTTGATAATTCCTGCTAATCTTGAAGGGACGGGGCTTTTAACGGGACAAATGTTTAATCGGCGAAAAAGAGCGCCGATGCAAATCACAAATCCCGTGCCTGATAATCAGCTCGTGGTGGCGGTTGGTTCCGTATCCTTTATGAATATGAAAATCGAATTTAGGATATTCCTCGTGCGCCGCGACCATTATGCAATCTCGCGTAACCTTGGCGATCACTGAGGCCGCGGCAATTGAAGCAATCATTTCATCTCCGTTAATCAGGGCCTGATATGGTATTTTAACTCCGCGCAACTTCACGTAATCAATCAATAAATAGTCCGGCTGGACAGTTAAGTTCTTAACGGCCTTTTCCATAGCCAAGTGATTGGCGGCGGTAATACCGATTCGGTCAATAATTTTTTCTGAAACGACTCCCACGCTCCAGCAAACGGCCGTTTTGGTAATCTCTAAATAAAGCTGCTTGCGCTGGCTGGGACTAAGTAATTTTGATTCTTTCAGGCCGGTCAATTTTACTTCCGGAGCCAGAATAACGCTGCCCGCCACCAATGGTCCGGCCCAAGCTCCTTTGCCCGCTTCGTCCAGCCCCGCAATGAGCTGATAACCTTTTTTGCGTAGACTATTTTCGTATCTGGTGTGGGGAAAACTCATAATATCTTCAGTATAATCCCAATTATCCAACCTGAATAGATACGACTCGCGAATCGTGAATCGCGATTCGCACCTTCTTTTTTAATCTTTAACTAATCCCCTTCGCTTGCATGGCTTCAGCCACACGATTAAGCGCTACCGCGTAAGCCGCCGTTCTTAAATCAGTATGGTATTTTTCTTTCTGCTGCCAGACATCGTGAAACGCTTTGCTCATTACCCCTGCCAGTTTCTGATTGACTTCCTGTTCGCTCCAGTAGCTGTTTTGCAGATTTTGGAGCCATTCAAAATAAGAAACGGTTACCCCGCCGGAGTTTGCCAGAATATCAGGAACCACCAAGATTCCCTTTTTGTTTAATTTTTCATCCGCTTCATGAGTCACTGGGCCATTAGCCAATTCTAAAACTACTTTGGCTTTGATCCGGCCGGCATTGGCTCCGGTAATCTGCTCTTCTAGGGCAGCCGGAACCAAGATATCACAGGGCAATTCTAGCAGCTGTTTAGTGGTCACTCGTTTGTAGTGTTCACAATCGCACGCCGCCCCAACGCAGTAGCATCCATCCATCAACCCCCGTTTTTGCTTGGTCTGTATGATATTCTTAGGATTCATTCCTTTATGGCGTTTATCATAGATGCTCCCCTTAGAATCGGCCACGGCGATAATTTTGTATCCTCCCTTAAAAGCGGCTTCGGCAAAATGATAACCGACATTGCCTAATCCTTGAATCACCACGGTAGTCTTTTTGGGATCCCGTTTTAATTTGCGAGATAGCTCCTGCAGAATATGAAAACCGCCTTGACCGGTGGCCGCTTCTCTTCCTAAAGAGCCTCCTAAGGAGAGCGGCTTTCCGGTTACTACCCCGGGAACAGGGTATCCGACCAGCTCGCTGTATTCATCGACAATCCAGCCCATGATTACCGCATTAGTATTTACGTCCGGGGCGGGAATATCTTTTTCCGGCCCAATAAAATCTTTCACTGCCCGCGTGTAACCTCTGGTTAATCTTTCCAGTTCACCGTTAGAAAGTTGCTCGGGATCAACTTTGATTCCTCCTTTTCCTCCTCCTAAGGGAATGTTGGCCACGGCGCATTTCCAGGTCATTAAGGCGGCTAACGCTTTTACTTCGTTCAAGTCGGCTTGAGGATGATACCTGATTCCTCCTTTAAAGGGGCCTCGCGCATTGTTATATTGTACGCGGTAGCCTTCAAATACTTTCCATTTTCCGTCATCCATTTTTACCGGGATGGAAAATTGGAGAATGCGTTGGGGGGTTTTGAAAATTTCGTAGATATTGGGGTTAAGCTTAACGAGTTCCGCCGCCTTTTTGAGTTGGGCGAGCGTATTAGCGAAAGGGTTCATATTAGTAGGATCAATAATTAATTTTTAAGTTTCAGGTTTTTTATATAGGTAATGTTAAACTTTAAACTGTAATTTTCACTTTTAATTTTAAACTTTTAACTTCTCCGCACTACCTTCCCCAGTCAACTTTGATTGGCTTTCCTTTTTCCTGTTGAAGATGTTTATAAACCTGCAAGGCGGCTTTAGCTCCTTCACCGGCGGCAATTACCACTTGCTTATAGGCGATATCCGTTATATCGCCAGCGGCAAAAATTCCCGGGCAGGATGTTTCGCAGTCACGATTGATTTTTATCTGCCGCCGTTCATTTAATTCCACTAAATCCTTAATTAAGTCTGTTTTAGCCACATAGCCTACTTCCACAAAAACTCCATCGCAAGAAAGTTCCTGTTCTTGAGTAGTCTGATTATTCTTTACCAGCGCGGAAGTAACTTTGTTTTCTCCTTTTATTTCGGCTATTTCGGAATTAAAAAATATTTTTATATTTTTCATTTTTTCTACCCGTTCTACCAAACAATGCTCCCCGCGAAAAGAATCTCCGCGGTGAATAAGATAAACCTGGCTGGTAATTCTTGATAGATATTCCGCCGCGTCTAAAGCGGAGTTGCCCCCTCCTACCACCATTACCGTTTTTCCTTTAAACAAGGGGCCGTCGCAATTTACGCAGTAGGAAACTCCCTTATTCTTAAATTCTTGCTCTCCCGGAACACCCAGATCGCGCGGAGTAAGTCCAAAGGCGAGAATAATGGCCCGAGCGGAAAATTCGCTCTGCGTGGTCACAATTTGAAAACTGGTCCCCTGCTTGTTTATTTCCTTCACTTCTTGCAATAGAAATTGGGCGCCGAATCCCTCCGCCTGTGTTTTCATTTTATTCATTAATTCAAACCCGCTAGTCGGATCGAAGCCTGGATAATTTTCAATATGGGAAGCAAGGTTGGCCTGGCCACCGATATCTTTGGCCAACACTAAAGTCGATAAGGTCCGACGGGCCGCATAAATCGCGGCTGTTAATCCGGATGCTCCGGCACCAATTATAATAAGATCAAACTCTTTTTTATTCATCCCGTTAGAAATTTAAGAAATAGCATTAACATTTAAAATGCTTTAGCATATTAAACTTAGTAATTTTTAGAATCCTCGTTTTGTAAATTTCTAACGGGATTCATGGATAGAAAAATTAAAGAGCTTGATCAATTAATTCTTGCAGTTTTTCCTTAGGAAGCGCTCCCGCCTGCTGATTAATCGGTTTTCCGTCCTTAAAAAGAATAAAAGTGGGAATGCTCAATATTCCGAACTGGCCCACCGTTTGAGGATTTTCGTCTACATTCATTTTTCCAATCTTCACCGGTTTTCCTTCATATTCTTTCGCTAAATCTTCCACGATTGGGAGCATGATTTTGCACGGACCGCACCATTCCGCCCAAAAATCTATTAGTACCGGCTGGCTGGATTTTATCACTTCTTCTTCAAAGTTTTGATCGGTAATTTTAATTTCTGGCATAACTTTTTATTTCTTAATTTTAAGTTAGTTTAAACAAATTTGTGGTTATTTTCTCTAGATTCTTGAGTTTTTTTTGAGGATTTTTTTGATCAACAAAGCAATAGCTGGTTTCATCGTGTAAAATTAAAACTCCCAGCTTTTCTAAAGCGGCCCGGGCGGCCATTAATTGAATAATAATTTCCTCGCAGTCCCTTTTTTCAACAATCATCTTTTCTAACCCCCGTAACTGACCGATAATTCGGTGTAATTGGGACTGGACGTTTGATTGTTTTTCTGATTTAGCCATGTGAATATATACCCCCTAGGGGTATGTCCATTTTACTCTTATGCAAAAGCGTGTCAAGTTATTCGCCTTTACTTTTAGTTCCACGTGGAACAACTAAATATTGGCGAGAACCAATCCTCTATAATTTATTTTCAATTAGAAGATGCTAGATATGTCGTAATGCCTCCGGCGGTGGTAAAAGTATGGTGGAGATAGAGGGACTTGTCACCGCTTTAGCGGGATGCCGCCCTCTTTATATTTCTTGTTAAGGTGGCGGCAAACCCTCGACTTCACTACCTGCGTATGTCTGGTGGAGATGAGGGGACTCGAACCCCTAACCCCTTCCATGCCATGGAAGTGCTCTACCATTGAGCCACATCCCCAGCAGACACAAACAGGCAGGTTTAGCCAACTGCCTGCTCCGTATGTAACGGGTGGCAGTGAGTTGTTTTACGGGGAGCTATATCCCCATTAATTTTCTGTTTCCGGAGTACCTAAAGAAATCAGAAAAAGTATAAAATAGTTTTTCCTCTTTGTCTAATTTTCCGAAGAAGATGGATCTTTGTGTTTTAAGTCTTTTTCTATCTGACCAAGTATCTTTTCCGCGTGAATTCTTCCGCCCAGGCCAAAAGCGAGTCCGCCCGCTATGGCAATCATGGCTACTAAGCCGGTAAAGAGTATTTGAAGCAAGGAGGCGGCAATCCCCAACTGAACCAATGCGGCCAAAACAGAGAATACGATTATTGACCATTTGGCAATCGCGGCCAAAAAATGACCAGTGGTTAGCCTGGCTGCTTTAACGGCGCTTTCGACAATTTGAGCAATGAAATTAGCAAACAACGCTCCAAACAGCAGAACTACTACGGCGATTACAACATTAGGAATATACAGCAATACCCGATTTAGAAATGCGGTGACTTGATTCAGGTTGAGAATGTCGGCGGCGGCTAATATCGATACGATAATCAAAAACCATTTTACCAGGAATCCGATCGCATTAGAGACATTGAAGGGAACTCCAGCCTTTTCAAAAAGCTCATTTATTCTGGTCTTTTTTATGGCTTTATCAAGCCATAATTTCCTTAATATCTCGGTAATTAACTTTCCCAGTCCTACCGCCACTAACCAGCCAATCACTATTACTAGTATTGCCCCAATTAGGCTGGGTAGAGAATTTACGAATCTAATCCAAAGATCCTGAAATGAAGTAGCAATTGTATCACCCCAAGTTTGCACGGTATTCATTTTCACCTCCTTTCTTTTTTAAGGATATTAAAATTTTTGAGCAGTTTTGACTATTGGTTGAAAATTGTTCTACGTGGAACAATTTAGCTGTTGTGTATTAACCCAATATCATTTTACCAATTATTTCCAAATTAACCAAAGCGGCTATTTTGCCTTCCGCACAGTTTAAATTTATTCTTAATTATGTGGGGAAAATGCTGGAACCGCTCCAGGATAAACTTGTCGTCTCGCACCTCTATGTTTGGTGGAGATAGCCAGATTCGAACCGGCAGCCTCTACAATACGAATGTAGCGCCCCGCCTGCTTGCCTATACCTGGTGGAGATACCGGGAATTGAACCCGGGTCTCGGTCCCGCACTTTTGGTGGAGATAGCCGGATTCGAACCGGCGGCCTTCGCAATGCGAATGCGACGCTCTACCAGCTGAGCTATATCCCCAACAAAAGTGCGGGACGAATGCCGCGTACTACCGCTGTACTATATCCCCAGCATCCCCAGCAAGCATAGGCGGGCAGAGAACTAGCTAAATTAGGCTATAAACCATATTTCAATATTCACATAAAACTACCTATTGGTTCCTCCCTATATGTTCCACGTGGAACATTCCATATTTGTCGTAAAAGTGGCTTAAAAAAGCCGTTATGATGTATTGACGAGAGGAACGAGGTTCCCGGGAATATTAAGA
>PFMD01000078.1 GCA_002784945.1 Candidatus Kerfeldbacteria bacterium CG_4_10_14_0_8_um_filter_42_10 | reverse complement strand
CTCATTGGAGTAGCGCTTATGACAACCGGCATAACCGCTGCTTTGAACTTTTCCGAAGGATTATCTTTACTGACCGCTCATCACTTACCGACGCGACTTATACCAGTCTTATTACTGGGTATAAGCGTTTGTTCGTTCGGCGCCGCCATTCCATTGCTTTTCATCAACCAGCCCTCCTTGGTCGAGAAAACCGCTCCTGCGTAATCTCCCACCGATGGGCCCCCGGCTAGAAGGCGCGAATTCGTATTCGCGTCTACTCTAGTCGGGGATTTTTATTTCCCGTTGAAAGCGCGAATACGTATTCGCGCTTTCGCTTCTTATGATGGTTAATTATTTTTTAATGACAGAGCGAGCTCTGCACCTACTTTTTGGCTTTTTTCCTTCCCAAATAATAATCGTCAATCGCCCGAACCAGCTCAACGGGCTTGGCATCAAATGACCATTCCTGTTTGTCTCCGTTTTCATCATTTTCCACAATCAAAGTGAAATCGGTGGCCATGCTTAAAAGGCACGACGGCATGGCGATGTGGAAATGCCATCGTTTGCCTTCTTTGGCATACTGGCGGACCAAATCCAGCGCTTCGTGTTTGCTCGGTTTCTTTTTGCCTTTGCCCGGACCGGTCAACTGATAAGCGTGCTCCTCCAGTTCTTTTTGCAATTCCTTAGAGCTTTCACAGTAAAACGTATCGTCCCCCGCTTCAAATATAATTATCTCCTCTTCGGTGTCATTAACAAAGCAGGCGGCGGGCATGCAATGATGGTGCCACGACGTGCCTGCTTTCATGGCCCGGTCTTTCAACTCAACCGGACTGATTTTCTTGGCGTGTTTTTTTATCATAGCGTAGGCGCGATTCGCGAATCGCGCCTTCCTTATGGTTAATTATTTCTTATCTTTATCCTTGTTATCTTCTCCTTTGCCAGAGGCCTCGGAGGATGAATTTTTCTCTTCCGTAAACTCTCCTTCCACCGGTTCACTTTTACCATCTTTATTGTCTTTCTTATCAACGGAGCCTTTTTGATCGGTTTTTTGTTGGGCTTCTTGGGCTTTTTGGGCTTCGTACATCGCCTGCCCGATTTTCTGAGCGGCTTGAGACAATTCATCCGTAGCTTTTTTGATTGCTTCTAAATCATCTTTGTCTTTGACATCTTTCAAGGTTTTCACTTTTTCTTCCACCGCTTTTTTATCATCCGCTTTGACTTTATCACCAGCGTCTTTCAGCGCTTTTTCAGCGGTGTGAATCAAGGTTTCGGCGATATTGCGCGTTTCAATCAATTCTTTCTTTTTCTTATCCTCTTCCGCGTGCATTTCCGCATCTTTTTTCATTTTTTCCACTTCGTCTTTGGATAATCCCGAAGAAGCTTCAATGCGGATGCTTTGTTCTTTGCTGGTCGCTTTATCTTTCGCTTTGACATTCAAAATGCCATTGGCATCAATGTCAAAAGTAACCTCAACTTGGGGAATCCCGCGGGGTGATGGCGGAATGCCATCCAGAATAAATCGGCCCAGCGATTTGTTATCCGAAGACATTTCCCGCTCTCCCTGCAAAACATGGATTTCCACCGAGGTTTGATTATCCGCGGCCGTGGAGAAAACCTGGGATTTGGCCGTGGGAATAGTGGTGTTTTTTTCGATTAAAGGAGTTCTGACCCCGCCTAAGGTTTCGATCCCTAGAGTCAAAGGCGTAACGTCTAATAATAAGACATCTTTCACATCTCCCTGCAGAATGCCGGCTTGCACGGCCGCTCCTACTGCCACCACTTCATCGGGGTTAACGCCAAGATGGGGTTTTTTGCCGAAGAATTTTTCGACCGCTTCTACCACTTTGGGCATTCTGGTTTGGCCGCCGACCATTACCACTTCATTAATGTCTTTGGTCTCTAAACCGGCATCTTTCAGCGCCTGCTCCATTAAAGGGATGGTTTGCTCTACTAAATCGCCCACCAGTTCTTCCAGCTTGGCGCGAGTCATTTTCAAGGTGAGATGCTTGGGGCCGGCCGCATCCGTAGTGATGAAGGGCTGATTGATTTCGGTTTCTTGAGTGGTGGATAGTTCTATTTTGGCTTTTTCGGCCGCTTCTTTGATCCGCTGCAGGGCCAAAGGATCCTTAGATAAATCAATGCCCTGATCCTTTTTGAATTCATCAATAATCCAGTGAATGATTCTTTGATCAAAGTCATCGCCGCCCAAATGGGTATCGCCATTGGTCGCCTTCACTTCTACCGTGTCATCGCCGATTTCCAGAATAGAAATGTCGTAAGTGCCGCCTCCTAAATCGTAAACCGCTATTTTTTCATCCTTTTTCTTGTTGAAGCCATAGGCTAAAGCGGCGGCCGTGGGTTCGTTGATGATTCTTTTCACTTCAAAGCCGGCGATTTTTCCCGCGTCTTTGGTGGCCTGCCTTTGCGAATCGTCAAAGTAAGCCGGCACGGTAATGACCGCTTCGGTTATCTTCTCTCCCAGTTTTTCTTCGGCGTCCGCTTTGAGTTTCTGCAGAATCATGGCGGATATTTCTTGAGGAGTGTATTCCTGGTCTCCCATTTTTACCTTGACTCCTCCGTTGGCCTTGATGATTTTGTAGGGCAGAGTTTTAACGTCTCTTTCTACTTCTTCCGCCTCCCAAGCGCGGCCAATCAATCTTTTAATGGAAAAAACGGTGTTCTCGGGATTGGTTACGGCCTGTCTTTTTGCCAGCTGGCCAACCAATCTTTCTCCGTTTTTAGAAATCGCCACAATCGAAGGGGTGGTTCGGTTGCCTTCTTTGTTTTCGATAATTTTCGGCTCGCCGCCCTCCACAATGGCCATAGCAGAGTTAGTGGTACCAAGATCAATACCTAATATCTTACTCATTTTTCGTTCCTTTCATTTAATTATTTTTTGAATGGTTAATTTAAATTTCTAATTACTGATTTCTAATGAATGTCTAATGACTAATGAATTAATGACTAATTACTATCAAGGTCAAGCTTGGCGTCGTTAAATTAGATATTGGACTTTAGGCATTGGGGTTTGATTAGATATTATCACCGCTATAGCGGGATCCCGCTGAAGCGGGAGAAATTAGGAATTAGACATTATCACCTTCTATTGCTTCTTTTTCTTAATAACGTTCACTTTAATTGATTTCGGCTTGGCTTTTTCTGACTTGGGAATACTGATCTTGAGTATACCGTTGTCAAAATCCGCCTTGGCCTTATCGCCTTCCACTGAGACCGGAAGCGCTACGGCACGATGGAAACTGCCGGCGCGCACTTCTTTGCGGTAGTAATCTTTTTCTTCCAGTTCGGACTTTTTCTCCATGCTGCCTTCAATGGTCAAAACATCGTTTTCAATCGAGATGTTTACTTTTTCCGGATTTACTCCCGCCAAAGGAGTTTCTACCACTACCGCCTCCTTGGTTTGATATACATCAATAGCCGGAACAAACCCTGAATCGAATCCCGTTTTCCAATCATCCAGCCATTTATCTCCTTCTTCCCACGGTTCTAAAGATGGTGTCCATTTAATTAGTCTCATTTTTTATTTCCTTTCCTTGTTAAATTATAAATCACATTTTTTAAACAACTGTTTGGAATTTGAATCGTTGTAATTTGGTATTTATTTGTCACGCCAAAGGCGGATGCGCCTTGGGCGCAGGATT
>PFMD01000061.1 GCA_002784945.1 Candidatus Kerfeldbacteria bacterium CG_4_10_14_0_8_um_filter_42_10 | reverse complement strand
GGGGGTGTGCCGGTATTGTTATCAAAAATACCTTTCTTTCTAATACCGACAATGCTAGCGTTTCGCTTCGCAAGTTGCTTTTGGAAAATTGCAATCTGCACACGATTTTAGATTTGCCCGGTGGTGCTTTTCAAGGCGCTGGCGTAAAAACTGTTGTGCTTTTCTTTGAGAAAGGAAAACCGACAAAAACAGTTTGGTTTTACCAGCTTAATCTCACTCGTAATCTCGGTAAAGGCAATCCTTTGAATGAAGCTGATTTGGCAGAGTTTGTGAAATTACAAAAGACTAAATCGGATAGCGACAATTCGTGGGGTGTAGATGTTAAAAATATTGATCAAACAACCTTTGATTTATCGGTAAAGAACCCAAATAAGGGTGGGGAAGTGGCGCTTCGTGAGCCGAAGGAGATTCTGAAGGAGATGAAGGGGTTAGATGAAGAAAGTAAGGAGAATTTGACAAAAATTGGTCATAATATTAAATTCAACCATTAGCATCCTCGACTATTTCTTAAAATTATAACCTAAAATCAATAATATTTTACAAATCTGTTAAATTGGTAATTTAGCAGATAAGACTTGACACCCATTTAATAAGGAGTATAATGGGTTTATTGAGTTATATTATTAATTTAACTACTTACACAAATATGGGCAAAGACACAAAGGAACTTATTCAACAGTTAGGGCAAAAAATGGACCTTATTGCTGCACTTTTATTGAGACTATTACCACCGAAGGAGCTCTCGTTAAAAGAACAAGTCCGATTATTAAATGATTTAAAAATACGTCCCGTGGAAATGTCAAAAATAACAGGTCGATCACAGGGACATGTTGGTAAAGAATTAGTTGCTATTCGAAAGGAAAAATAACTATGGACACAAATAAGTTATTAGAATCAATCTCAAAAAAACTAGGCGTGTTAATTGCGCTAAATCTAGTTTCAATGAACAGTAAAGCAACCGCTACTGAAAATATTGAAATGCTTGATCGTTTTGGTTTGACGCCGACAGAAATAGCAGAAATTTTAAATACTTCAGCTAATACGGTTAATGTTACGAGAAGTCGAATTAAAAGTAATAAGAATAAATAAAAATATGGCTAGAAAAAAACAATCTGAAAAACTAGAATCCCTAGAAGAAATAAAAAGACTCTTGATTTTGGGGCTAATTCATAGTGGGGTCCAGGCAAATGAAATTGCAAACATTTTAGGAGTAAATAAAAGCACAATTTCAAGAATAGTTCCTGCGCTCAAGGTAAAAAAAGCAAAATAATATGGAACTTCAGGAACTCGTGGCTCGAGCCCGAATACTTTTTAAATCAGCTCCAAAGAGAGTTCTTGTTTTTAGTATGATAAATGGAAAACTGTCTTCAAAAGAAATTTCCAGAAAATGTGGTAAAAGTTTATCTGCGACTCTGCAAGATCTCCAAAAGATGCGAGATTTAGAATTGGTTGATTTTAAGAAAGATGAGCGAGACAACGTAATAAAGAAGGAAAATTCTTATGTTTATGTAAAAGTGCCATTGCTTAAGCATCTTTCCAATTCATATTTTGAATCACCAGAAAAAATAGCAAAAAATAAACCAAAACAAAAATCTTCCTATACTTCCAACAAGACTTCTTCATCTATTGCAATGCTTCCAACTCTTTCCGAGCAGCAAATATTAGAAATCTGTGCCTCTGGCGAAGATCAGCTTTATGAATTTAAGAGTGTGGGTACAACTATGGAAAAAATCTCTAAAGAAATTTGCGCTTTCGCTAATACAAAATTTGGAGGTATTATTTTTTACGGCGTTGAAGATGATGGCGCGATTGAAAATTCTGATTTGGGTAGGCAAAAATTTGATCAGTACATACAGAACAGCGTGCATAACAACATTACACCAACGCCTCATATTAAACTTATTGAAAAGAGTGTTTTGGGGTACAATATCCTTTTAATCACAATTCCTCCTTGGAATAGAAGAGAAGTTCATCATTTTCAAGACAATATTTATATAAGACGAGGAACAAATGTTTTTAAAACAAAAACTGATGAATCAAAAAAATTACATAATGGGGAGTATATTGAATGAGTAGCTGGCAAACAAAAAAACTCGGTGAAATTTTAATTGAGAATAAGAAATCTCCCTTAAAATCCAAGGGGAACAAGGAAGGTATATATCCATTTTTTGTGAGTGGTTTTAATGTAAAGACAGCTGATAAATATTTAATAGACGATTTGAGTATTTTTTTGCCTACTGGAGGGAATTTTTTTGTGCATTATTTTGATGGCAAAGCTGCATATTCAACAGATACTTGGGCTATAAAAACCAATAAGGAAGTAGATATTAAATATTTCTATTATTTTCTAATCTTAAATCAAGAATTCATAGGTAAAAAATTATTTAAAGGAGCAACAATAAAACATCTTCAAAAAAATGATTTTAAGGATATTGAAATCCCTCTTCCGCCCATTCCCGAACAACATCGCATTGTGAAAATTTTGGATGAGGTTTTTGAGAAAATAGCAAAAGCCAAAGAAAACACTGAAAAGAATCTGAAGAATTCCAAAGAACTTTTTGAGAGTTATTTACAAAACGTGTTTGCTAATAAAGGTGCGGGTTGGGAAGAAAAAACATTAGGAGATGTATGTTCTTTGTTTCAAGGAATAGCAATCAATGCTAAAACTAAGCATGCTTTAGTAGAAAAAAGTGAATTGCCGTTATTGAGGATTAAGGATTTAAGGAACAATACAGTAGAACAATATATTGACCCTAATAATTATCCAGCCAATGCTTTAGTAAACGAGTCTGACATTTTATATACAAGAACTGGTAACTCATTAGGACTAGTATTTAGAGGCAGAAAAGGTGTTTTACATAACAATTCATTTAAAATTGTTCCTAATTCTAAGTTGGATAAGGATTACTTATTTATTTGGCTACAAAACCCAATTTTTAAATCAAAAATTTTTTCGCTTGCTTCAAAAACAGCGCAACCAGATATAACACACGCTATTTTTAAAATTCAAGAAATTGCTATTCCTCCAATTAAAGAACAAAAGTCTATTGTCAAAAAACTTGACGCGCTTTCTGCTGAAACTAAAAAACTGGAAGCGATTTATAAGCAAAAGTTGGCGGATTTGGAGGAGTTGAAAAAATCGGTATTGAAAAAAGCCTTTAGTGGGGGATTATAGAATGTTAAATTACAATTTATTTATATGTTAAATCACGAAAGTTGATACTATTGACAAAATCCTTTATATTAGCTATTATTTTATATATAATGTTAAATGACTAATATGGATAGTGTAAATAACGCAAAATTCAACGATTTACCACTTAAACTTTACGAGCCAGATTGGGGCTCATCTCTCGCTAAAACCATCGTAGAGCTTGAAAGGTTGCGAATGAAAAGGCTTGGCGGGCCGGTGCCGCCTTACATATTTTTTCAGCTCAAAGAGATTTTTCAGATGATGGAAAGTTTAGGATCAGTTAGGATTGAAGGAAACAATACCACGTTGGCCGAATTTGTTGAGAAGATTATAGAACGAACATCCGTGAAGACAGAAGATGAGCAGCTGAAAGAAATTTTTAATATTGACAAGGCGATCAAGTTTATTGAGGAAAACGTAAATTCGCAAACTGTTTTCAGCCGCGCGCTTATTTCCGAATTGCATAAAATTATCGTGGACGGTCTCACTCCTCCTCCCGCCGGAGAAGGATCGCGGATGCCTGGAGCATATCGGTCTACGTCTGTTTCAATTGTTAATTCTTCTCATAAACCGCCGGAACCAATTAGAGTTCTGGGTTATATGGACGGGCTGATTGATTTCGTGAATAAGCCGGTTGATCTCCAAAACGATTTATTAGTAACGGCGCTGGCGCATCATCGCCTGGCCTGGATACATCCATTTGACAATGGCAATGGCCGTCTTATCAGGATGTTCACCTACGCGCTTTTGGTTAAGCAGGGTTTTAAAGTAAAAGATGGCAGGATTTTAAATCCGACAGCTATTTTTTGCATGGATCGCAATAAATATTATGATATGCTAGAGCTGGCTGATAGCGGTGAACAAGAAAAGGCGCTGCAATGGTGTGCTTACGTCTTGGAAGGATTGAAGAGTGAAATTGAAAAAATCGATCATCTGCTTGATTTAAAATATATGACAAGCACGATTCTTCTGCCGATGCTTTCATTCGCGCTTGAAAGAGAGCATATTACTCAACAGGAATACGAAATTTTAGTTGCCGTTGTAAAAAATGAAGATATGATTTTAAAATCGTCAAATCTCACAGCGGTTATTGGGCAAGAATCTTCGGTTCAGCGGTCGAGGATTATTAAAAGACTTAGAAATAAAGAGATGTTGAAACCTATCCCAGGTAAGAGCAGGGTGTATACAATCGGTTTTGCCAATAATTATCTTTTGCGCGGCGTTTTTTTTGTACTGAAGCAAAATGGTTTTGTTCCAGCATCACTGGATAAGAAAAATAATTAATAATATAAATATATGGAAGACAATAACGAGGAAAAATGCAAAAAATGCGGAAGCAAAAACATAGTTATGGTGGAGTACTCATGGGATAGCCCCGAGCATTATGATGGCGTGAGTGAGATACAGTGTAACGATTGCAGAGCGCGTTTCGGCAGATGGTCCTGCAAAGAGCTTGCTGATGGAGAAATAGAAAAAAAGTTTGGCAGAAAATAATAACTTATGAACGAATCAGAAACAAGAGCTGAATATATTGACCCAAAACTGAAAAACAGCGGCTGGGGCGAAGTTGAAGGCTCAAAGGTTTTGCGTGAATCTCGGATCACGGATGGCAGAATCCAAATTGGCGGCACGAGGGGCAAGCCGGAAATAGCCGACTATATTTTGGTATATAAAAATCGTAAAATTGCCGTGATTGAAGCAAAAGCTGAAAATTTTGCTGCGACCGAAGGTGTGGCTCAAGCAAAGGCGTATGCGGGAAAATTACAGATAAATTATACTTACGCCACTAACGGCAAAGAGCTATATGAAATATCAATGAAAACCGGAAAAGAGGGAAGCATTACTGATTTTCCCACGCCTGATGAACTGTGGAACAAAACTTTTACCGACCAGTCTGCCGACGATTCAAGTCAAAATGAATGGAAAGAAAAATTTGCCGGTGTACCAAACGAAGGCGAATACGGCAAACGCTATTATCAGGAAATTGCTATTAATAATGTTTTAAACGCGGTGGCAGAGAAAAAAAACAGAATCCTTTTGACTATGGCAACCGGTACTGGAAAAACTGTGATAGCTTTTCAGATTGCCTGGAAACTTTTTCAAACCCGTTGGAATTTAAAGCGCGATGGCGCGCGACGGCCGAGAATTTTGTTTTTAGCCGACAGAAATATATTAGCCGATCAAGCGTTCAATGCTTTTTCCGCTTTTGATAAAGACGCACTAATTCGCATTAATCCGCTTGATATTCGCAAAAAAGGTGGCGTACCCATGAGCGGTAGTGTCTATTTTACGATTTTTCAAACCTTTATGACGGGTTCGGCAAGCTCACCGCAGGCTGGTTCGAACGGCACGCCATATTTTGGAGATTATCCGGCAGACTTTTTTGATTTTATTATTATTGATGAGTGTCATCGCGGTGGTGCCAATGATGAGGGTAATTGGCGCGGGATAATGGAATATTTTTCTCCAGCAGTTCAGCTTGGTCTTACCGCGACGCCAAAAAGAAAAGATAATGTGGATACTTACAAATATTTTGGCGAGCCGGTATATATTTATTCACTTAAAGAGGGTGTGAATGATGGGTTTCTAACGCCGTTTAAAGTTAAGCGAATTAAAACCACGCTTGACGACTATGTATACACTTCTGACGACCAAATCATTGAAGGTGAAGTGGAGGAAGGCAAAATATATACAGAACCCGATTTTAATAAAATAATTGAGATTAAGGCAAGAGAAGCAAAAAGAGTACGTATTGTATTGGATGGAATCAACCAGAACGAAAAGACGATAATATTTTGTGCCACTCAAGATCATGCGCTGGCAGTTCGTGATTTAGTCAACCAAATGAAGGAGAGCAAAGATCCGAATTATTGCGTGCGCGTAACGGCGAATGACGGCACTCGCGGTGATCAATTTTTGCGTGAATTTCAGGATAATGAAAAAACAATTCCGACCATTCTAACCACTTCGCAAAAATTATCTACCGGCGTTGATGCGCGTAATATTCGAAATATTGTTTTAATGAGGCCGGTAAATACCATGATTGAGTTTAAGCAGATTATCGGGCGCGGAACCAGGCTTTTTGACGGCAAGGAATATTTTACAATTTATGATTTTGTTGATGCCTATCATCACTTTGCTGATCCAGAATGGGATGGCGAACCAGTAGACGAGACAACTGAAAAAGAACCACATGAACCAAAAGGCCCCAAAGAGCCATCACTGCCACCCGAACCGCCGGAAGAACCAAAGAAGAAATTAAAAATAAAATTGCGTGATGGCAAAGAGCGCGAGATACAGCATATGATTTCCACCTCGTTTTGGAGCGCCGATGGCAAGCCATTATCTATCCAAGAATTTATGGATAATATGTTCGGTACTATGCCAGAATTTTTCAAAAGCGAAGAAGAATTGAGAAAGATTTGGTCAAACCCAACAACACGTAAGGCATTTTTGGTTAAAATATCCGAAATTGGTTACGGTAAAAACGAATTAGAAGCACTGCAAAAGATGATAAATGCCGAACAAAGCGACCTGTTTGATGTTTTGTCATACATTTCATTCTTAACTCAACCGATTTCAAGAGTACAGCGCGTAGAACAAGCAAAAGGCGGGATTTTCAAAGATTTAGATGATAAAGAAAAAGAATTTTTGGATTTTGTCTTATCAAAGTATGAAGAAAAAGGTGTCGAGGAACTTGATGAAGAGAAACTGCCGATTCTATTGAATTTAAAATATCACGCTATTGCTAATGCCGAACAATCACTGGGCAATGTAGATAAAATTCGATCAATTTTCTTTGCATTCCAGAAAAATCTGTACGCAAAAATTACTAAAACGAATGTTTAAATAAAAATAATATCACTCAAACGTGCTATTGGTATAGCTTGTCCATTTTATGTAAAAATTAGACGTAAAAATATGAAAAAAATTTCTCTTTTCCTTACTGCTATCCTATTTTTCACTGTAGCAAACTCAGCAATTGCCGCCCCTGTTGCCGAAACTGTTCCCAGGCAAAGTTATTATACTGAAGGAGGGGTAATCGCTACCGTTTTAGAAATTTACCAGCCGGATAAAGAAGGGACGGCCCAATATCCGGAAGAAGCAAAAATTAAAATCGAACGGGTTTTAGATAAATCCGAGATAACTCTTGAATCCGTATATAATGCCAGTTACGGCGAAAAATCCGATGAAATGGTGCTGGCTAAAGCGGGTGATGAAATAAGCGCATATTTTGAATTTACTTTAAGTCCGACCAAAGAGGTGCGGTCGAACAGTAATTATGACTCCCCCGGTATTAAAGCGGGGGATAAGATTGAGGCGAATTTGATTAAAAGAGACACGGCAGACTATCGCGGCCTTTATTATGTTGTTGAGGAATATAAGGTTATTAATAAAGTAGGCACGTGCGATCTCCCGCCCGCTGTTTCCAAAATCGTTTTTTCCATTGCTTACGGTTTAATTGGCATTGCTTTATTGTTTTTTATTTACGGCGTTTATAAGAGAATGTATTGGTGGAAGAAGATCAGGGAATTTGACGCCGGGCATGGTTTATCGCGAATTTCGAAAAAAGAATTAAAACAAAAATTTAGCGCAATAAACCAAGAATATTTGCAGCAAAGAGAAGATTTAACTAAAAAGATGCGCCATTTCGACAAAGGGGCAACCGCGGCATTGGCAATGGCTTTGATATTATTTATCGTCTTTTTGATATACAGATTCAGCGTTTGTTGCGTTATAAATTAGCGTTTTTGAGTAATATAACCGTAAAATAATATGCCCATCAACAAACCCTGGCATTTGAAACACAAAATGCCGAAAAATCCGATACGAAAAATAGCAATCGCATTATCATTCTTATTTATCCTTGTCCTGCCAAAACAGTCCCTGGCGCTTTTGCCTTCTGAATGCGGCAAGCTAAAGTTCGCGACTGAGGTTTCTACCGTTATTGTAAAAGGTGAAATAACACAGGTGGAAACCGGCAAAGAATCGGATGTTATCTATACATATACATCTGTGAAAGTCGATAAATATTACAAAGGTAGCGGCGCGGAAAATATTATAATCAGGCAATGGGGCGGTTGTGAGGGCGATATGTGTTCCTGGGCGGAAGACGAACCGAATTTTGCCGTGGGGCAGAAGGGGAGATTCTTTTTGGCGAAAGACAGTGAATATTATGTGCCGGTTTGCGGGTGGGGAGTTATCAGCAGTTTAGATTATTATAAATCCATGACAGGTGGTTACTTCATTTATATCATTGGGGCGGTAATTATTTTATCAATCGCTGCTTTGATTTTATTGAAAAAACGGAAAAAATTGGAAGAGAATCGCGATTCGTGAATCGAGCACATGTTTTTTCGTATCAACATGATACGATTATAGTATTAAAATTATACGATAATAGTTAATTTAAACCACAGCATCAAAACTATTTTTATCGGGCAACATGACTTTGCCGTCAAAAATTATTTGGTTAAGTAAAAAATATCGCTGCAAGTAAAATTGCCAACGGACAAATATTGTTTTAAAAAATAAGACGCCAAGGGCAAAATTTATCCCCATTGACGTTTTATTTTTATCGTTTATTATTTACGGCACGCGCAGCTCATTAAAAATCAGATGGATTCCGGTATGTCCGGTAAAAAACCAAAAAAAGGAGAAAAGATGCGAAAGACCTACTTACCAATCTCAGCGGCAGTTATGATTTGTTTTTTTGCCGCATTACCCGCGTTCGCGCAGATCTTCCCTACCATAAGCTATGAGGGAAGCGCCGTTTACGAGCATGAAGCCAGATATGTGGAAACGACGGCTGACGGCGGCTGTGTCATCGCTTGCGCGACTGATTCCGGAAAAACCTGGGTTATCAGAACAGATGAACGTTATGATACGGTTTGGACGGCGCTGCTGGACTCAAGTTCCGCCTATTTTATCGAGGAAATTGACGGCGGCGGATTTATCCTTGCCGGCAAAACGGTTGCTGAACAAAGCGACGCCCTGTTGATCAAACTGGATCAAAATGGAAGCGTTGTTTGGCGGCATGCTTACGGCGACAACGGAAACGATTGTGCGAACTTAGTAACGCAAGTGGGAGATTATTTTGTTTTTATCGGTTATCTGACGGTTGCCGGTGAAAACAAGAACGGATGGATCGCTAAAATAGACGACTCCGGCCAAAACGTGCAATGGAGCCAGAATTACGGCGGTGAGAGCGACGACGTTTTCAACGACTTAACGGAAATAACCTGGAACGGAGGTTTCGCGATTATCGGTACGACGGCCTCAATCGGCGCCGGCGGAAAGGATTTCTGGGTCATAAAGACAAATGATGCCGGCCAAGCATACTTCGAGCAGGCCTACGGCGGCCAAAACGATGATGTAGGAATGGACATTGATTTCAACTGGAACGGCAGATTGATATTGGCCGGATCGTCATATAATGACGCCACCCACTGGGACGGCACTGTGATGGAGATTAGCTGGAATAGTGGCATGGTTGTGGTAAATACGGCGGTCGGTTATGATGCCGATGATTATATCACGTCAGCATGCCGGGCTGAAGACGGAGGCGTGACATACTTAGGAACAACCAACCTCCAGGGTCATCGCGATTGGTGGATGGGCGAATGCAACACGTTATATAGTTGGAATTACAGCTACGAAAAGCAGGGCGATGACAAAACCGCAAACATCGCCCGCCGGCAAGACGACAATTATCTGTTCTCCGGCGATTTCTCTGACTCGAATAATACAATGGATCCGACGCTGGCCTTTGTACCGCCTACGATACTGGGACTAAGCACTGAAGTTGTAGCCAATTCTTCCACGCATGTGGTTGGTGGCGACACCCTTAGTTACGATTTGGTATTAAGAAACCATACCAGCGAACCATTCTGTGCTGATCTGGAAAGAGGCTTAATACCGCTGAATGGGCAAACCGGGGCGCTGATCGCTTACCGATGGGGATTTACGCTTCCTCAAGACACTGCTTTAACAGCGAGTGAAATTTATGTAATACCATGGTGGCTTGACCCGGGAATATACAGCTTTGTGGTGGGATTAAGAGACGGTCATTTCATAACTTTACCCACCAAGGCATACGGCAATGTCTTCATTGAAATAATGGAGAACGACGGAGAAAATAATAATTTGCCCATTTGCCGTAAGGTTCAACTGAAAGTCCAGGCGAATCCTTTCAACCCCGCCACAGCCATGAGTTACCGGCTTCCGGCAGCAAGCCGCGTGGATTTGTCAGTGTATGATATCTGCGGCCGGATGGTAGCTAAACTGATTGATAGCCAACAGGAAGCGGGCGAACACACCGCGGTCTTTGATGGTTCCAATCTTTCCTCCGGCATTTACTTTGCCAATCTGCAGATCGGAAAATCCAGCGATGTCCAGAAAATGGTGCTGGTCAAGTAGATACGCACATTTTGAGCAAAATTACCAAAAACCCCAAGTTCGAGAAACCGAGCTTGGGGGTTTTCATTTTATCTCCCTATAAAAAAATCAGCACTGCCGAAAAAATATCAGCAGTGCTTTTAAGGATCTTTATCCTCCTTAAGCTTTTGCGCTTTGTCCAGAATTTTAATGATGCGAGTTTGAATGGGCGGGTGGGTGGCCAGCAAGTCGAATTTTTCGCTGGCGTGGCTGGCCAGTTGAGCTAGGTCGTTGGTTATGGCTTCCGGATCAAAGCCGGCTTTATGGGCAAATTCCACGGCTTTTTCGTCGGCTTCGTGTTCATGCACCCGGCTTTCGTGGTACGCAGCCAAATGAGTGACTGTGCTTGCCGCAACAGCCGTTCCCACTTGCGCCAGCCCCCGGACAACAACGCCGCGGCCGCTTGCTTTCAGCTTTTGATCTACCGCGACCATGGCTCCGTGAACCGCTAATTTCGAGCGCTTTTGAAAATCCCGCATGCGCTCATTGTCATCGTTGACCACGTGGCCGGCCTCATGTCCGATCAGAGTTGCCAGCGCATCATCATCCAGCTCGGTGACGTCGCGCAGAGTAAAGCGCAGGTGCTGGCGGTCGGAATCGGCGTCGGCGTTTCTGGTGCTGCCATTGACGTTTTGCACAATTTCGCAGGTGAAATTACAGCCCGAGGCTTTTCTGATCGCACTGGCAATACGCTCCAGCTTATGGTGAGGAGTTTCCGGAGGAGGATTGTCGGCGGTATCGTCTTGGCCGTCTTCGTATTCCTGGTTTTCACCGGAATAATCTTCTTCCGATGCTTCCCAGCCGTCTCCAGATTCATCATCCTCTTTGCCATCATAGTTTCCCTGTTGCCAATCCTGATAAACGGCGCCGAAATTATTCAGCGTTGCCACGTCAAAGAGTTCGTCTTCGTAAGCATGATCCTCATCGTGCTGACAGCCTTCGTAAACGCCGACATAGCCGTCTTCATCGTCATAATGTCCCGGCGATAGGCAGGGCGACAAGTCGCAGCAGTCATCGCAATCTCCGCTGTGGCACTCGCACAGGCAATTGCCGGTGCAAAGGCTGTCGCCGCTATCGCAGTATTCGCAGTAATGACAGACGCAAAGGCAGAGGCCAGAGTAACAGTCAGCACATTCATCGCAGTCCGCTTCGCCACGGTGGCAAGAACAAAAGCACAGCTTTTCGTAATTGGCGTTGGGCCACAACTGGAATGATTCCTCAAAAGCGTTTTGGCCGTAGTCATAATAAATGCGGGTCAAAGCATGTACGCTTCTTTGGTCGTCTTCATCCCAGCCAAGCACTTCGGCTATTTTCCTGGCATGTCCTGGCGAAAAGGCGCAGCAGGCAATTACTGATAATTGGTATGTATTTATTGCCAGTTGAGCCCGATTACGCAGTGAACCAAGTGATCTTTTCTTCATCTTACTCCTCCGTAGATTATCAAAGAGCCAACGCTAAATTATATAGCAATCTGGTTTTTTGGGCAATATCAGTTAATTGGCGCGGCGTCCGGATGCTTAATTTTGATTGATAGCACGATATTGGTAATTAGTAATTAGAAATTAGTAATTTTAATCCTCCCTCTTTTTTTATTTGCTTAATATTGTTAAAATATAACTATGTTAAAAAAGCCGATTATTATTGCCATTTTAATATTTAGCCTTCCGATCTGTGCTTCTGCTTACACCAAATCAAGAGCTCCGGAAATAAAGGTATTTAACACGGAAGGGGATTTAATTCGGAATTTAATGGCCTATTCGGAAAACTTTAAAGGCGGCGCTTCGGTAGCGGCCTGTGATTTTGACGGGAACGGCAAGGCGGAAATAGTCACCGGCGCCGGACCAGGAGGAGGGCCGCACGTTCAAATATTCCGGCCCTACAGTTTTAAGGTCACCGGTTTTATGGCCTATGACCAAACTTTCCGCAAGGGAATCAAAGTGGCGTGCGGCGATTTAAACGGCGACGGCGAAATTGAAATAGTCACCGGCGCCGGACCGGGTGGCGGCCCGCATATCCGGATATTCGATCAGAATGGAAATCCAAAATTCACCCCGGGCTTTTTCGCCTTCGATCAAAATTTAAGAAGCGGAGTTAATGTTGCGGTGGGAGATGTGAATGGCGACGGAAAAGACGAAATTGTCGCCGCGCCCGGCTCCTCGGCAGGTTCTCAGGTAAGAGTTTTTAATTATAAGGGCGAGTACACCGGCATTGATTTTTTTCCATTCCGGTCAAGTGACCGCGGCGGGGTATCCCTGGCCGTGGGAAATGTGGATGGCGGAGCAGAGGAAGAGGTGATTGTGGCCATTCAAAAATTCGGCCGAGCCTGGACCAAGATTTATAAAGCGGATGCCAATCGGACGATCCTAGGCGAATTTGATGCCTTCCCCGATTATTTTCAAGGAGGAATAAATTTAGCCAGCGGCGATGTTGATCAAGACGGCTTGGCTGAAGCGGTAATTGCTCCGACCAGAGCGGGCGGCCCCCACGTAAGAATGTTCGAAGCTTACGGAGAACATTTAGAAAAAGATTTTTTCGCTTACGAAGATGATTTTAGAGGAGGGGTGAATTTAGCCCTAGCCGATATCAATGGCGACGGCAAAGATGATATTATTGCCGCTCCCTCAATCTGGATCGGCGAAGGAAAAGCCAACGATTATAAATATATCGATGTAAATTTAACGGAACAGAAATTATCCGCCTACGAGAATGACCAATTGGTGAATTCATTTTTAATTTCCTCGGGCGTGAGCAAGCATCCCACCCCGGTGGGAGACTTTAGCGTGTTCCTGAAGCGGGAATCCGTTGACATGACCTGGTTCTATGGTCCGGATGATCCGGATAACTATGATTTAAAGGACGTTCCCCATGTTTTATCCTTTAACGGCGCTTATACCATTCATGGTACCTACTGGCACAATAATTTCGGCCATCGCATGAGCCACGGCTGCGTCAATGCCTCCCGCCAGAACGCCGCCTGGATCTATCAGTGGGCATCTTTGGGAATTCCGGTTTATGTTTTTGATTAGATTTATAGAAAGTTTGATTAAAAAGGAAAAAATAGTTATAATGGCGTTAATGAAGAGATTATTTTTTTTGTGTTAAGCTAAAGACGATTAGATTATGACTCCACGAAAAAAACTTTGGTTGACTCTCGCTATCATTTTGGTAATCAGCGGCTTAGCGGGAGTAGTCGACTGGCCGAAAGGCCCTGATCTTAGGATAGGCGGCTATTTTAAGGAACTGAAGGTTCGTTTGGGCCTGGATTTGATGGGCGGAACGCATTTAGTTTATCAAGCGGATACTTCTCAAATTCCTACGGCCGATAAAGCCGATGCCGTAGAAGGGGTTCGCGACGTAATTGAACGAAGGGTTAATGCTTTTGGAGTTTCCGAGCCGGTGGTTCAAACCAATAAAGTGGGCAGTGATTACCGGGTAATCGTAGAGTTGCCCGGAATAACCGATGTCAGCCAGGCGATCAAATTAATCGGGGAAACTCCTTTACTGGAATTTAGGGAACAAAAAACGATTGATCAGCCGGAATTAACCCAAGAAGAAGTTGACCAGTACAATATTGAGGCTAAAGCTAAAGCGGAAAAAATTCTTGATGAAGCGTTAGCGCCGGGCGCTGATTTTGCGGTATTAGCCAAGGCTAACAGCGAAGATACTTCGGCGGCCCAAGGCGGCGACCTTGGCTTTTTTCCTCAAGGCGCGATGGTGCCCGAATTTGAAGACGTTATATTTAATAAAGCGGAAGCGGGAAAAGTGTATCCCGAATTGGTCCAGACCGCTTTTGGCTACCATATCATCAAGGTGGAAGAAAAAAAGACCGTTACTGACGAGCAGGAGCAAGAAGAACTGCAAGCGCGGGCCAGCCATATTTTGATTAAGACTAAATCCCTGGACCAAAATTTACCGGTGGAATACGCTAACACCGGCCTTTCCGGAAAGCAGCTGAAGAACGCGAGTGTTCAGTTCGATCAGACCTCTGGCCAGCCCCAAATATCACTATCATTTAACGATGAAGGCAAAGCACTTTTCGCTGAAATCACTAAAAGAAATCTTAATAAGCCCGTAGCGATTTACCTTGACGGTTCTCCCATCAGTATTCCGGTAGTGCAGGCGGAAATAACGTCCGGCGAGGCGGTAATAACCGGAAGCTTTACTTTAGATGAAGCTAAAACCCTTGCCCGGCGGCTGAATTCCGGCGCTTTGCCGGTGCCGATTACTTTGGTCAATCAGCAGAATATCGGTGCCACGCTTGGCCGCATTTCAGTAGAACGAAGCTTTTTTGCCGGCTTGCTCGGCTTGTTGCTGGTGGCGATTTTCATGATTGTTTATTATCGCTTGCCAGGATTATTGTCGGTGCTGGCTTTGTTTATTTACGCCCTCTTGGTACTGGCCATTTTTAAATTGTGGCCGGTCACCCTTACTTTGGCCGGAGTGGCGGGATTTATCTTGTCAATCGGAATGGCCGTGGATGCGAATGTTTTAATATTTGAAAGAATGAAGGAGGAATTGAGAAGCGGCAAGCCGTTAGCCAGCTCGGTAGAAGATGGCTTTAAGCGCGCTTGGTCCTCTATTCGAGATTCTAACGTTTCTTCCCTGATCACCTGCGTCATTTTAGGATGGTTTGGAACCAGCCTGATTAAAGGATTCGCCATTACCTTGGGGATCGGAATCTTATTAAGCATGTTTTCGGCCATCACCATTACCAGAACCTTTTTAAGAATTATCACCTTGAAAAAGGAATGGAAAAGCTTGTGGCCGTTTGGAATAAGAAAGGTAAAAGAAGAAGAAAATGTATAATATTGTCGGTACCAGCAAAATTTGGTTTATTATCTCGCTAATCCTAATTGCGGCCAGTATTTATTTTATTGCCGTCGGAGGCTTAAGATTAGGGATTGATTTTACCGGCGGTTCGTTATTGCAGGTCGACTTTGAAACGGAACGCCCCACTATTCAAGATATTGAAACCGCGCTTTCCGATTTGAATCTTAATGAGGTGACGATTCAGCCTGCTTCAGATAGCGAGGCGATTATTCGGATGCAAAATGTTGATAATGAAACCAGAAACGAAATATTGAACCTGTTAAACAATCGCTTTGGAGCGGTATCGGAAATAAGTTTTGAGAATGTCGGTCCTAGCATCGGAAAAGAGCTGCAGCAAAAAGCAATAACGGCGATAATTTTAGTTTTAATTGCCATTACTGCTTATATTTCCTGGGCCTTTCGGAAAGTTTCTTCCGGTCAGGTATCGTCTTATGTCTTTGGGATAGCAGCCATTGTTGCCTTAACGCACGATGTTCTGATTGTTATCGGGACTTTTGCCTTTCTGGGTTATTTCTATCAAGTGGACATAGGCTTGCTTTTTGTGACGGCACTTTTAACCATTTTAGGATTTTCCGTGCACGATACCATAGTGGTCTTTGATCGGATTAGAGAGAATTTATTGAGAAGCTATCAATTGGAATTCAAGGATATCATAAACAAGGCTATTAACGAGACCATCATTCGTTCGTTGAATACTTCTTTAACCGCCCTGCTTGTTTTAGTCGCCCTATATTTATTCGGAGGTGAATCGATAAAGTATTTTGTTTTAGCATTGATCATCGGCATAATTACGGGAACTTATTCTTCTATCTTTATTGCCAGCCCCATTTTGATATACTGGACGCAATTTAAGAAGAATAGATAAGGTAGGATTTGATAAAACAAGCTTAAATTATCATAATCATTTAATTTGGTTGGGAAATACCAAATTTTTAATTTAGGCCAATTGTTTTAGGTACGGACATTTTGCCCTCGGAGTCTAAGGGCTTGGTTAGGACTTAAGTTATTTAAACCACAATGTTGTAAATCGTTGTAGTACA
>PFMD01000031.1 GCA_002784945.1 Candidatus Kerfeldbacteria bacterium CG_4_10_14_0_8_um_filter_42_10 | reverse complement strand
TCCCACGCCGGCGAATTTTTCTTCTTGGTAATGGCATTGCAGCAGTCGCTCCGATATTTTCAAGGCCTGGGTATAATCGACTTTATCCTCATTTTGTTTATAAACATCACGTGAAATCTTCCAAACATCCGCCAACCTCAATCCCAGCGGGTTAAAATCCTGGCCGACAATCCTCCGCGCCCATGCCAAATCCTTTGGCGCAAGCGGCTTCGCTTTTGCCCTTAAGGCCTTTTTGATTTGATTAGTTACTGCATCCATGGGTCCAGTATAACATTTTTCCGCTCCAATTAGACAGATAAAAGAATTGGTGTTAGAATCGGCTTGGAGGCCCCGGTTAACAGAAAGGATTATGAAATTAAATTTTTTTCTTCCTAAACAGACAAATTTTTATAGCTTGTTGGATAGTCTAACAAAGTATGTGAAAGAAATCTCTTTTTTATATCGAGATTTTGTTAAAAAAGATGAAAGTTGGCAGGAAAAAGAGAAATTTGCCGAACGGGCCAAAGAAATCGAGCATCAAGCTGACGATGTTACCCATACTATTATCGATCAGTTGAATAGAACCTTTATCACTCCCTTAGACCGGGAGGATATTTATTTACTGGCGCATGAATTAGATGATATTGTGGATAAAATCGAAAATGTCATTCATAACATCATTATTTATAAAATCAGCGAGAAGGAAAAATTTTTGGTAGAATTCTCGGAAATTTACGAGAAGGCCGGTGAAGATTTAGTCGTATTAATGACCAGCTTAGCGAAACAAAAATACACCGAGGAGGTCAAAAAACTAATTATCCACATCCATGATTTAGAAGACAACGGCGACTGCATTTTCATAAACTCAGTCTCGGATCTTTTTAATAACGGCACTGACGCTTTGCATATTATTAAATGGAAAGATGTCTTGGAAGACTTGGAAAGAATCGCCGATAAATTTCAATCAGTCAGTAATACGATTGAAGGAATTATTGTAAAATTTGGTTAATGCCGTTTCATTTTAAACATGACATGTTACTATCATCAAAACAGATCAAGATATAAATTTGTGGGTATCCCTCAAACGAGTATAATTAAAATGAAACGGTACTAATGGATTTGTATTTGCTATTTTTAATTTTCATAATTTTTGTTGCCCTGGTTTTTGATTTTACTAACGGCATGCACGATGCTGCTAACTCGGTGGCCACGATAGTTTCTACCAAAGTGCTAACTCCAAAACAAGCGGTAATCTGGGCCGCTTTTTTTAATTTTGCCGCCTTTTTGATTTTTGGAACGGCCGTGGCTAACACCATCGGGAAAGGAATGATTGATATTAATATTGTAACGCCCAAGGTAATTTTTGCCGGTCTAATCGGCACCATCTGTTGGAATATTATTACTTGGCTATTAGGGTTGCCGACCAGTTCCTCGCACGCTTTAATCGGCGGCTATGCCGGCGCGGCAATCGCCAAAGGAGGATTCGATGCCATAATTTTAGGCGGTTGGAATAAGACTCTGATTTTTATAGTTTTAGCGCCGGCCATAGGATTATTAGCCGGATTGATTTTAAAAATAATTTCTAGTTGGATAGTCGTTAAAAAACCCCCCGCTCAGGTTAATAAATGGTCGCGCCGATTGCAGTTTTTTTCCGCTGCCCTTTACAGCTTGGGTCATGGCGGCAATGACGCTCAAAAAACTATGGGCATTATCACCGGTGTTCTGTTTACCGGCGGTCTGATCAAGGAATTTGCCATACCATTATGGGTGGTTTTAAGCGCCCATTCGGCTATTGCTCTGGGTACCCTAAGCGGCGGTTGGAGAATTGTTAAAACCATGGGCCAAAAAATAACCAAACTGAGGCCGATCGACGGCTTTTGCGCCGAAACGGCCAGCGCCGCCAGTATTTTTTTAGCCACACACATGGGCATTCCGGTCAGTACTACCCATGTAATTACCGGCGCTATTTCGGGCGTTGGTTCTGCTAACCGAATTTCGGCAGTACGGTGGGGCGTTACTTTAAGAATCGTCTGGGCCTGGTTTTTTACCATACCGACCGCTGCCATTATGGCCTACCTAATTTATTCCATTTTAAAATTATTCTAAATTATCTTAATAGAATCTTCTTAGAAAATGTTCGATAACGTGAAAAATAATTATCAATCATTAACCCAAATCAAAACGCCGAACTAAATTCATGGTTCAGCGTGTTTTAGAATTTCGATTATTTTTCCGTGACTTCTTTTTTCGGCTGAGGAGGAGTCTCGGGCGCCCTCGGCTTTTTATTGCTGATTATCAATAAAGACCCGCTTAATAAGGGAGGCAGGGCCAGCAGCATTAAAACGATTAAGATTGTGATAAAAGGAAGCTCGCCTTCAGCTATTCTGGGATATCCAAATAAAATTATTAAACCTTCTACCAGCAAAATAACGCGGCCGACTTTCTGCCAGCGCCAGGCGATATACACACTGGCGGCAAAAATAATTCCGGGAATCGCGCTGATTAAGTTATCCGCGATGCCGCTGCGATCGCCTGATGCCAGGCCGAAATAAAGCCACCATAGGGCCCAAATTAAAACGAGAATTAAAGAGAACTTGCGCATTTTTGTAGATTGTATTAAATTAAGATGTCGCTATTATTCTAGCAGATTTTGCTCTTTATAGGAAACTACTTCAGGAAAATAGTCCGTAGCAGATATAACAACCGGTAAGGAGGTGCCCAATGGCGGAAGTCGAAAATGATTTACGCGGCAAAGTAACCAACGTGTTCCGAAAACTGGGCTGCGTGGCAATCGAGGTTAAAAAAGGGACCTTGCGAAGGGGCGATGAGGTTCTATTTTTCAAAGAACGCCGCTTGGATCCGAGCAAAGGCGATCCCGAGGAGTACGTGCATCGACAGGTGGTTGATTCGCTTGAGATTGACCACCACCCGGTTGAGGTAGTCTCTGCCGGTATGCGGTGCGGAATCAAAATCAATTTACCCGCGAATCTGCTTCCTCCCAACAACTGCGTGGTGACTCGAATCCCGGCAGGCTAATGCACTACTGACTATTTGTTGACAAGCACGCCAACCATTAATGGCAGGCGTGCTTTTTCCTTTTTTATTGAGTAGAAAAAATCCAATTTGTTCTCCTATCTACCAATAAGAAATTAATCCTGGTCTTCTTTTTAGACCGTTACCAGCCAATTTCTTTTGACAATATTTTCGGATAATGCTAGACTGAATTTACTAATTTTTAAGGTATTTTGCTGATAAGATTCTAAACACCGTTTCGGCAAGTTCTTTCTCGGAATACGTTTAGCAAAATACAAAAGGTTTATATAAATGGAAGATCAGCAAAATTTTGGCCAGCGGAAAATGTACCAAGGCCAATGGACCTGTTCTGAATGCGGAGCTGCCATTACCGAGCTACCCTTTGAGCCCGATGGCGACCGTCCGATCTATTGCCGTGATTGTCACCGCAAAAGAAGAAAAGATACAGGCAGACGCTTTTAAAAATAGCGTGTAAAAGAAAAAGCCCCTCCTCTGTAAAAAGATAGGGGCTTTTTGGTTTTTGAAAATTGGAAACCTTAGGGCCGGCCTTATTTTATAGCAGGTACAATAATAATCGATTTTTTGGTATAATAAAAAGGGATTATTTAATTTAACCTAAGATTGGCAAAGCTAAAAGGGTTTGAATTAAAGAAGAAACTAAAGGGTGAAAAAGAAATTTCTTTTTCCGGGCCCCGGCTTTTTAGAATTCGAAACAATACCAACGACGCCGTTGCTTTGGTCAATTTCCCCAAAGCCTATAAAAATTTTATTCTTCCCAACCCTTTTGTTTTTTCCTTGGTTTCGGTAATGCTGCTGGGATTGTTTTTTTCTTTCGCTCTCCCTAAGCTTTATTTAAACAATCTGAGAGTAGAAGGAAGCAAGTCGGTCTTTACTCTTTCCGATTCTCCTGAATTTAAACTGGTTGATAATAACTATCCTTTTTTTCTTAGCCCTATTGCAAAAAAGTTTTCCACCGTTAAAGTTACGGCGGTAAAATTGATTACGCCCGCCAACGAAGAATTGAAGGGGGACTTTTTTCAAAAAGAAAAAAGTGTTTTCCTTAAAATTCCTTCTTCTCTACAACCGGGAAAATATCAAGCGGAAATTTTCCTTAAATACGGAAACGAGGAAGTGGTTAAAAAACAGAGTTTCCTTTGGGGAGTGGTGGCGGTGAACGTGCGTAGCGCGGTGGCAGAACCAGCGGTGCCGCGCGACATTTTAATGGCCGTGTTGGATGATTATGGTTTTACGATTTGCCATGCCGAAGTCGAAGTCATAATCACCGATCCCGAAGGCCAAGAAGAATTTTTTTCGACCAATGACGGTCAAATAAAAACCAATCCAAATTGCCGAGACAAAAGCGTTACCAATGATCCCGATTATTCCTTTACCTATGTTCCGGAATTAATCGGCGAATATGAAGTAACGGTAACGGCCAGAACTTTAGAAGGAGAACGTACCGTGCGGGATAGTTTTTTTACAGAAGAGAATCCTATAATTAATTTGGAGAGAACCGCCTTTCCTACTCGAATTTATCCTGTGGCGGAATACCCGGTAGTTTTTTCCCTTAAGCCACAAAAAGATTTTTTGGGAACAATTATCGAAAACGTGCCGTCCGATTTTGTAATTAAAGATATTTCTAACGATGGAGTGGTAAAGGAAGAAAATAGTCAGACAATAGTTTGGGAGGTAAGCCTAAAAAAAGATCAAACTTATGAATTTAAGTATACTTTTGATGCACCGGACATTTCTCCTTGGCTATATCAACTGGGGCCGCTGACCATTGAAGGATCTTCAACCCTTCAATTTAATTCAGGGTCGCCTCAAGTTAATCGAGAGGCGACAGGCTCGGGGTGGCGTGAAGCGCGCCAATGGCAAATCGCCTCCGATGCCGTAACTTACACTCAAACCAACTTCCGTTATTACGTAGACAATGACGAGATCCAGCCTGCTGATCCATGGCCGGCCGGCGCCACTGATTTGGCGGAAAATGCCGCCATTACCACTTCAGACAGCCCGCCCGATGATAATGATTTAATCAGAATCAGAATGTCCGTTACGGTGGCAACTGAAAATTTAGCCATAAATAGTCAGGCGTTTAAACTCCAGTATGGTGAAGGAGCTACCTGTGGCGATATAGTCACCTGGAACGATGTAGGCGCGGCCGGTTCCGCTACTATTTGGCGCGGAGAATCCGACACTAACCCGGCTGACGGCTCTACAATTTCCTCCGGCTTGTTGACCGGAACCAATGCCTTGGAAAGCTACGAGGAGCAGAACAATTCCGTTAATAACCCTACCGGAATTGATATTGGTCAAATCGGCGAATGGGATTGGCTGGTGCAGAATAACGGCGCGGTCCACGATACCAGTTACTGTTTCCGTATGGTCAAATCAGACGGTACAGCCCTGGATACTTATACCAATTATCCCAAAATTTCAACCGAAGTTACTACTTTTAGCAGTTCCTTTGAAAATGGAAACGGCCAAAATTTCACCAAGCCATATTCCAGTGATGCGACTAAGGTCAGCTTTAACAGTGAACTGGACGGCGGTGCGGCTGGATCTTCCCTTTGCACTGGCTGGCGAAGGCAAAATTGGTTTTATTTCAGCATGAATAACGCATTAAATCAATCAATCAGCTTGACCTTAATTAATGCCCTTGCCAGCAGCAATGAAAATTCCAATTGGACCGACCATAAGCCCGTTTATTCCTATGACGGAGTGACTTGGTACCGGATCAGCAGTACCGGCACAATCGCCAGTCCCAACATCACTTATTCGTTCCCCGGCGGCGGGGCGAAGTTCACTTCCGATACCGTCTACATTGCTCATGGTATTCCATACACTTACACGGATTCAGAGAATGACATCGCCACCTGGTCCGCTTCCCAGTACGTGACCGTTGAAGACATCGGTTACGCGGCCGAAGGAACTAGGATGATGCATTTATTGACTGTCCAGGATACGTCGTCGCCGGTCGCCGCGGCCGATAAACAAGTTTACTGGCTTACATCTCGGGCGCACCCAATGGAACCGATGGCCAGTTGGCGTCTTAAGGGCGTGATGGATTTTATAATTGGTGATAGCGACGAAGCCAAGCTTATGCGCAGGAGTTCGATTTTAAAGGTTATTCCCATGTTGAATCCAGATGGGGTGTATAACGGTAATACGACCGCCAATATGCGCTGGTGCAATTTGAACAGAGAATGGATATCCAACGGACCAAATATCACGACCGAAGAAACCGAGGTTTACAATGCCCACCTGGCGATAAATAATTGGATGACCGGCGGTACGCCGGCGGACGTCAACGTATTTATGGATTTTCACACCCAATGCGCCGATCCCACGATTTTGCACGCCGGCGGAAACGGCGGAACGCCAGGTTACACATGGTATGATACCCAGAACCATGAAAATGTTTTTGAAATATTGCTGAAAGTTCTGGACGGCAATGATCATGATGACGAATTTTGGGGCAGTACCAGTCTTGGGTTAACCTACAATCTGTTTACCCAATACCATACGGCAACCTGGGGAAATGACCTGGAATCATTCAATTTGGAAGGTACGACCTACGATTTTGTCGACCACACTTATCCGACCAAAGTAAATTCCGCCGCTTTCGGCGTGGCGTATTTAAAAATGGCCTTTGCCAACCAGGAAAACGACGCCAAAGTTTTTGCTTTGACCCAAACCGATCCGCTCGGCACTTCGACTCCGCCTAATTACACGTTGGTCGTTTCTCCCGCTAAATTCATCGCTGTACTGAATAACGATAAAGGCGGCGGCATTGAATATTGGTATGATTTGGAGAACGATTCGTTGTTATTGAATAATCTGGTCGATGCCGATTCCGTTTTGGATCCGATTGACTGGAATGACGGCAGTCAGGCCCGGTCGTTAATCAATACTTCTAACGCCACGCTTACCGTTAACAACAACTCGGGCACCAGAGTAAAACTTACCTATACGGGCCAGTTGGAAAACGTGACGGGCTTGGATTATGTTTTGCAAAGAATCATTTGGGAAGACGGCCGCATTTTTACCAATTTCACCTTGACCAACAATACCGGTTCAACCGTTGACTGGGGGGAAATGAAGCATTCGGTAAACGTTGATTACGCCGAAGCGGCCAATTTCACGGCCAGCCGGGATAATTCCGATGATACCCCGACGCCCGGCACTGATAATTGGTGGGGCATGATCGGTTCGGCCGGCGGCATTAAGGCAACATTTTTGTCGCATTATCTGGGCCAGACAGGCGGTTGGGTCTACGATACGTATGGCACGGCCGATGACGCCACTTACGGAAAATCCAACTGGTATTCAGACACTGATGGCCCTTTATTAGAAGACGGTTCTTCCATCACAGTCAATCTGGCATATCAGGTGAGGCCGGATAACGATTTATTGGGAAACGAAACTCAAATCGACGCGTGGCGCGATGACCTGGCCAATCCCGATACTCCCACCATGGCTAACGGAAGTTTCACCGAATTTAATAAGGATGAAGGCGGTTTGGAATTTGCCGCCGCCAGTAATCGGGTTAAATTCACTTATACCAACGCCACCACTTATACTAAAAAAGAACCCGCTTTTGCCATTACCGGCTATACTGCTTCCACCGCGCCGGTATTGAAAGTAAACAATGCTTTTCTGGACGGCGAGGACGGTGTGGCTCATTCTACCAATACTCATATCAGCACCAGTTATACGTCTTATGTTGATACGACTAGCGATATTGCTTATGTCCAATATCTGAACGATATTTCTACCAATGTTAATGTTGAAATAAGGGATAGTTATCCGCATTTTAACATCGGCGGTACCATTTATTTGACTAATGAAACCACTCAGGCCACATCTGACAACGGCGGACCTTGTGATAGTTTGGCTTCAGTTGTTTCCCTGCGGGTAGATGGAGGTGATGAAGTCGTAGCCGTCTGTTCTAGTGCCGATGCCAGTTACTCTTTTACCGACGTTTACGCCGATGCCGGCCAGACCATTACGGTTTATTTAACCTCATCGGACAAGGCGAATACGGTTTACGTTTCTGACGGCACGGTTGATTCCGGCATAAATTTATTCATAGATACTCTAGTGGTTAGAGACGAACAAGATGGAACGATTACCATAGAGGATTTGGTGGATTATGACGATAGTGATAATGCCACGGACATGCTTTTTGACGCCGATGCCAGCGGCGAACCAGCCTCTTGCACCGTCAATTCGGGAATAGAGCTGCATGTCTGGAATGGCGATTCTTTTAACCCTAATGGCACAGTTACTACACAAGGCGCAGCGGGCGATCTGCACATTGATGATAACGCCGTTGCTCAAATTGATGATCAATCTTCGGCAATCAGCGGAGACGTCTTAGTGGACGACGGGGCGACTTTTACCGTTGAAGAGAATGTTTCTATAAGCGGCGGGGACATAACTACTTCAGGAACCGATGCCACTGTTAATTATTCTAACTATCCTACCTTGACTCTTTCCGGCGATGGCACCATTGGCGGGGGTACCACTCCTTCTATTTCCTTTCATAATCTTACCTTGACCGGTACCACTGCTCTAACCGGCATCACTTATACCATTGGCGGTAATCTTGATTTAGCCAGCGCTACGTTAACTGCCGGAGAGTCCACTATTAAAATGACCGGAACAGCCAATGGCATTATTGGCGGCGGAGAGAGTATTTATAACTTGACGATTGATCCTGCTACCGCCGGAACGATTACTTTAGAAACTTCCGATTTAACCGTTACCAATAATCTGATAGTGGAATCGGATGACAGTTTAGCCATTGATGCCGATAGAATGTTGACTCATAGCGGCGCCGCTTTGACTTTAAGCGGAACGATTAGCGGTGCCGGCACGCTAAGCTATCAATCCGCTTCCGCTTTTCCGACAGAGGGAATCATTTCCGCTCAATTGCGTTTTGACAGCACGAATAACGATCAGATTGTTTCGGCCCGGACTTACGGCGGTGAAGTGGAATTTTATAATAATCACGCCGCTAGTAGCCGCAATATTACCTTAGGTACGGGTGCCGGACAAACCCTTGATTTCTCCGGTGCGTTTTATTTGAACGCCGCCAATGATGCCGATCTGGCTCTAAGCGGCATTACTAATGATCCAGCCGTAAATATCGGCGGCGATTTGGATTACACCGGAGCGGGAGGAGGCAGCGAATCCATTACTACCGGCTCGGGTGTTTGGACGGTATCCGGTAATGTCAATTTTACCGACGGCAGCTTTAACGCCAGCACCGATAATAGTTTTCAGATGGACGGAAATGCCAAGCAGCTTACCGCCGCTACCCAGCAGTTTGATGATTTCGTCGTTGCCGGAGGAACGATATCTTCTACTGAAGATACCGATGCCAATGGCTTGTTTTCCATTACCAGCGGTTCTTATAGCCAAGCCTCGGGCACTACTCTGTACGTCGCGGGAGACTGGAATAATAGCGGAACTTTTGCCAGCAATTTAAGCACGGTTGTTCTAAACGGTTCTGCTCCTCAAACGCTTTCCGGAACCATGACCGCCGCTTCGGCTTTTAATACTCTTACCATAACCAATGTTTCTGGCACCGATCCCGATGCCGACCCCGCCGTTATATTTTCTGACAGCGTCACGGCCGCGACTATGAACATAGTCACCAGCGGCGTATTCGTCCGATTTAATGCCGGGTCGGATTATACCTTCACTAATATCAATTGGGACGGACAAGATCAAGATGACCGGATTGCTTTTCGCTCATCCTTGGAGGATAATTTTTGGAACCTCAATGTTAGCGGTTCTCAAACCGTAAGCAAGGTTGACGTGCAGGATTCCAACGCCTGTGGCGGCGACAACATTGATGCGACCGATTTATCTAATTTAGATTCCGGCAATAATGACTGTTGGGATTTTGGGCAAATCACTTTTTCTTTAAGCAGCGGGACGGTTGAGCTGGGTGAACTAAGCGTTGAAACTGTTACGGCTGATAGTTATACAGTTAGAACCAATTTGACCACGGCTAATGGTTACACCACTTTGATTTACACCGACGGCAATTTAAGAAATGGCGCGAATGACATTGATGGTGTTGCGGACGGCGCCGTTACCGCCGGCAGCGAAGAATACGGCATTGCCACTTCAGACAGCGGTCAAGAAATAAACCAAGATACTAATTGCGCCGCTGCGCCCTACGCTTCTTCCTCTCTGTCAGAAACTCCTCAATCAATCGCCGGCGCCTTAGCGGGGCCAGTAGACGAGACCGTTACTATTTGTTATGCCGTTTCTATTTCTTCAGACACGATCGCAGGAAATTACTCGCAAGTGGTTACTTTTGTAACAGTAGGACTATTTTAATAAGAAGATCGTTTGATGGATAAATGATTGAAATTTATCGAAAAATATGCTAAAATATAATTAATTCAGTGATAAAAAATGAAAACAACTACAATTAAGTCAAATATTTTGCGTAAATTAGCAGGAATAGCCGCTTTATTAGTAATTGTTTTGGTCGGAGAAAAAATGGCGTTTGCCGGAACCCTTACTACTGCCAGGGATTATCTTAACCGACTGAAGGAGAATTTAACTTCTGGCGTCCAGCATGAAGTTTTTTTTACCACGGCGGCAGCGGTAAGCGGCGGCAGCGGCAACAATAAAGTTATTCTAAAATTTCCGGATGGAGATGACGGCAAATGGTGCGCTACCGCCGGAAGCGACTTAACCGTAACGGGAATCGCCAATCCTACGGGCGCTACCGAAAATGCCACTGTATTGCCGGGCAGTCTTACAGGAACCTGCACCAAAGGCAGCGGCGCGAGCAGTTATGATACTATAACAGTGAGTGGCGTGAATAATCTTAGCAGCGGCATCAAATACGGAGTTAGAATCGCCGGCGGTTCCACGGCCAAACTGGGAACGCCCGCCAATACGACCACTGGAATAATCACTATTTATACCAATAACGGAACGGCTAACATAGACAGCGCCAGCACCGAAGTGGATATTGTTTCTGATGACCAAATGGTGATTAGCGCTTCGGTACCGGCCAGTATCGGTTTCTCGATCAGCGCGAATAATTTAAGTCTTACTTTATCCATCGGCGCGGTCAGTACGGCCAGCCATACTATTCAGGTCCAGTCCAACGGAGACAGCGGCTACACCACCATGGTTTACAGCAACGGCAACCTAAAGAGCGGCAACGATGATATTAATAATGTAACTGACGGTGCCGTTACCGCCGGCAGCGAAGAATACGGCGTCGCCACCTCTGATGCGGGGCAGGATATCAGCCGGGATACCAATTGTTCCGGCTCGCCCTATACCGCTTCAGCATCTTCCACCACTCCTCAATCAATTGCCGGAGCAGCCAGCGGTCCGGTTAACGAAACGGCCACAATCTGTTATGCCGCTTCAATCAATACTAATACCATTGCGGGTAACTATACCCAAACTATTACTTTCGTTACGGTCGGATTGTTTTAACTTTTTAGCTTGTAGCTTCTTAGCTTTTTAGTTGAGCCATGCATAACCTAGGCCTAAAAAGCTAATAAGCTACAAGCTAACTTCCTAATTCCCTATGTGTTCTAAATCGAAAAAATATCTGCCATTCTTAATTTTTTCCGCTGTCTTTTTTTTGTTTGCCGGCCAAAGGGCAACGGCTTTGTCGTTGAATCCCCCCACCTTTGATTTAGCGGCGGACCGAGGACAAAAAATAGAGACGGCCGTTACCGTTTTTAACGAAACGGAAAAGCCGTTGGAACTTTTTTCTGAAGCAGTAAATTTTTCAGTACAAAATGAAACCGGACAGCCGGTATTTGATTTTGAAGATACCGCCGGTACAGCCGCTTGGTTTAAAGTGTCATCGGAAAGCATTACTTTGGCGGCCAAAGAACGAAAAGAAGTGCCAGTTACTATTAATATTCCGGCAGACGCTGAACCGGGCGGCCATTACGTTACTTTGTTCTTTGGCACCCAAAACAAAGAAATAGAAAAACAAGGAGACGCTCAAATCAGTATTAACTCTAAATTAGGCAGCGTTTTTTTAATTAGGGTAGGCGGTGAAGTAATTGAAGCAGGAGCGCTTGTGGAGTTTGCTACCAAAAATAACCAGTTGTTTTTTAATCGTTTGCCGGTTTCTTTCGTTGTTTTATTTCAAAACAGCGGTAACGTTCATTTAAAACCGGTAGGGACGATTAGCATTAATAATTTATTTGACCGAGAAATAAAGACAATGGAAGTGAATCCTCAAAAACTGACGGTTCTTCCAGGAGTTTCTAGAAAATATGAAACCAGTTGGGGAGAAATAGACAACTCCAGTAAAAGAACAATGTTTTACTTTTGGCAAGAATTAGCTCGAGAATGGAAAAATTTTTCCCTAGGAAAATACCAAGCAACCTTGAATATTTCTTACGGTTCCAATGAAGCTAATAGCGCTTCGGGAGTTTTATCCTTTTGGATTTTTCCTTGGCGGCTGTTTTTAACTGCACTTAACGCCTTAGCCCCGATTATTTTATTATTAGTTATCGCTGTTTCTAGATATAATGCTTGGATTGTTAAAAAAGCCCAAAAAGGCTATAAGTACTGGCCAAAAAAAAGAAACAAATTTTAAATTACTTTTTAGTTCTTTTGTAACCAAAAGAACTAAAAGTTCTGGGGGCGAAAAAACTCGCTCTCATTTATTTTTAATTTCCTGCGGTTAACCGCAATGCTCGAACAGTTTTCGTCCCCAACCCCCCACGTCTTGCTAAGACGCATCGTTTTTATAAAGATTGCAATCAAGCAGTAACAACGAATGATGAATGAAGAAGGTAGAATGAAAACGTGTAATTCGTAATTCTTCATTCAGCATTTTATATTAATAAAAAGGCGAGTCAAATATCAATAGAAGGCGACACGTCGATGCGTCGCCTTCTATTGACAATCAGTGTAAGAATTTGTAAGGTTTACCTCGTTAGAGATTTATCTCTAATGGGGTTGATGAACTAAAAAGATCTTTGAGAATATAGAAATAAAAATAAATAAAAGGATGGTGGATCATGAAAATGATACTCCAGGCGGTGTGGGCCTTTTTTGTGGCTGTCAAAACCCAGATCAGAAGTCCCGCTCTCTTTTCCATCGGCTGGGAATTAATCCAGCAAATGGGAAACTTGCGGGCGGTTTTGCGCGGCCAGCAGATTCTAAACGTAGTTCTAATCGCTCCCTCCAGGTACGATCCTGAAAACGGATTCGTAATCAGCAGCTGGCGAGGAGTGCTTCCGAACAGCTCTCTGGCGACCATCTACAACCTGGTTTTGCGACAACGGCTTGGTCCGAACGTAAGACTGGTACTCAGGGTTTACGATGAATATGTTCAACAGGTTCGAATCGGGCGAATCGCCAAGCTTTGCGGCTTCTGGAATGCGATGTCGCTCGTGATGCTGACCGGCGTTCAAAATAACCAGTTTCCCCGAGCGACCGATCTGGCCTTGGAATTTCGGAAGCGGGGAATCCAAGTAATTATCGGTGGATTCCACGTGTCCGGAGTATTAGCGCAATTTCCACAAGATGGCGGGGTCGTGAATCGGCGTGCGTTTCGAGAGTTTGGGCTTCTCGGGCTGGTAGAAAACGGAGTTTCGCTTTTCGCCGGAGAAGCGGAAGGAAGAATAGGGATGGTGCTCCAAGATTTTTTGGCCGGAAGATCGCAGCCGATCTATAATTTTATCGGCAAACCGCCGGACCTTTCCCAAGAACCCTTTCCGATCATATATCCCGTTCTCCGAAGCCGGATCTTCGTGCGCTTTGCCGTTCCCTTACAACCATGCCGAGGGTGCCCCTTTCGCTGCCGATTTTGTCCTACCCCCGTGGTTCATGGAAGGGTAATCAGATCCCACAGCATGTCATGCTTTGAAACGGCAGTTCGAGAGAACTACCAAAGAGGAGCCAGGTATTTCGTTTTTACCGCCGATAACCTTGCTCGGGATCCTTACTGGGAACAGAAGTTCGACTTTTTAATCGCTTTAAAAGAGAAGGAGGGGAAAAGAATCAGGTTCATGATGCAGGCTGACACCGGATGCCATAGAATTCCGCGTTTCTTGGAAAAAGCGGCCCTAGCCGGATGCCGGATAATGTTTTCAGGAATGGAATCCGTGAATCCTCGAAATCTAGCGGCGATTAATAAGCCGCACAACCGGGTAGAGGAATACCAAGAACTGGTGCAAGCGGCGCACACTTACGGGATCGCGATACATTTCGGCTACATGATTGGGTTGCCCGCCGATACTCCCGAGTCAATCGCCCAGGACGTGGAAACATTGTTAGGACTGCATCCTGATCTCGTTACCTTCTCTCTGGTTACTCCCTTACCCGGCGCGGATGACCACCGTGAATTGTTCTGCCAAGGGCAACCGATGGATCCGGATTTGAATGCGTATGATCTTATGACCAGGCCGGTCACCGCGCATCCGATCATGAGCCAGGAAGAATGGATGGCGGCCTTTCAAGCCGCATGGAGCAAATTCTACAGCGTAGAAAATGTGGCGAGCTTCCTTAGAAAAGGCGGCAACTATGGGCGGGATCTTTGGAGAATCGCTTGGTACAAGTACGCCATTGATGTTCTGGGGCAGCATCCCATGGGCTCTGGATTCCACCGCAAACGCTACCGCCGAGCCAGACGGCCGGGCTTTCCCAAATTGAACTGGATTCAGTTCCAGTTGTTTCGGGCGCGCGAAGCCGTGCAAATTGGCAAGAAGTTTCGGCAGCTCGCTTTAGAGCTGGTGGAAATTTGGCTTCAGAGCCGGGAAAAAGAAGCCGGAAAAGGCATTTCCCGCTGGCTGGGAGATCGTGCCACCAGGTCAGACGTTGCTGCCTACTGGAGTTCCCTTACTGGCAGACTGGTCAGAAATGATTTCCGATGCCTGTTCAGCAGGGAATTACTCCGATACGCCTGGCTCGATCTGGTAATAATGTTCGGTTTTTTGCACGCTCTCTTCTCGCACCTGCAATCGTACTTAGAAGAAAACTAATCTAAACCACCCACGGTTATACCATAATCGTGGGTGTTTTCTTTGACGCAAAGGCGTGTTAACGCGATTTGCCTCTTTTTCTTTTGATCACTATTTTTTTCAAACTTCCGGTAAAATAAAATCCAGACAATAGTATTAGGGCTAGAAAGAAAAACAGTATTTGAACGGGAAAAAATTTCAAAATTAAAATGCCTAATCCCGAAGCAGTTAGATACGCTAAGGGAGAGACATTGCGGAAAAAATTAATGTAATCAATTTCTTTAACATCCACGATTTTGAAGAAATAGGATTCCCGCATCGACTCTACTAAAGCGGCGCCGCAACGGCTGGTAAAAAGGATTACCCCCCACAACAGAGGATTAATCGATTTAGTCAAAAAAAACAGGGTTACTGAGACGATTAGAATCAAGAATCCAACGTTCAATATTTTTTTCTCCCCGGCATATTTATCGGCCAATTTTCCGGCCGGAATCTCTAAAAAGACAAAAGGGAGCAGCATGAAAGTAAAAATGATTCCGATTGTTTTCCAATCAAAGCCAATAGTCTGGTGAAGATAAATGGGCACATAGATTACCGCGACGGCATAAAACAGTTCTAACAGAAAAGCAATGCCGAAAATTCCCCTGAGATTGGAATTATTTAAAATATTCTTTAGCGTTTCCCAAGAACGACGATGCTCATACTGCAGGTGGTCTTCTAAGCTTTTTCTATTAGCCAGCATGATAATCAGCATGACTGCAAGAAAAGACAGAGCGATCAAGTAAATTAACCGGTAATTCTCTTCGCCCACCAAATATCCCACTGCCAAAGGGGATAAAAGCCACCCTAAATTAATGAAAGTGAAATAAACCGTCCTGATTCTACCGGTGGTGGGATTAGCCGTGAACCTTTCTACGAAAACATCCATATTAATGAGCATTAAATAGGCAGTTGTTTCGATAATCACGAAAAGGATGAATATTCCAAAAGCGGAATGAGTGGTGATTAAAAGCAATATTGCTGCCATATGAATAAGGAGGATAATTATGGC
The DNA here is from genome assembly GCA_002784945.1 of Candidatus Kerfeldbacteria bacterium CG_4_10_14_0_8_um_filter_42_10. GTDB lineage: Bacteria > Patescibacteriota > Patescibacteriia > UM-FILTER-42-10 > UM-FILTER-42-10 > UM-FILTER-42-10. The sequence goes on along the minus strand of PFMD01000031.1, from coordinate 601 downwards.
TAAGCGATAATTGGAGAATTTTTTGATGTAATAAGGAAAGAAATTAATCGTGATCAAGGCAAGGAAAGCTACGCCTATGAAAAATATCCCAATCCATTTCAAATCCACAAAATCCTCTAAAAAAGATGATTTAATGTAAGCGGGAAAAGCAATGGAAGTGGCCAGAAGCAGCCCCATTCCATAAAGAACTTTTAAAGTTTTGGGGTTAGACATTATTCTTTATTATTAGCGAATTTATAATATAAAAGCTTGGCGCTTTCGGTGGTGATAAAGTAAAGCGTTACCACTAGTAGTATTATCCAAAGATGATTCGAGGATGGCCTGATAAATTGAAAAATTTTCTGACCGAATTGGGTAAATGGTATTAGGATGGTAACAATCGCGGCTAATCCTGATAGCCAAATAAGAATCGATGCCGGCCTTTTGGCTTTGAAGAAAACCATTCGGGTGCGAATGGATAACAGCAGAATTAACTCGGTCAAAATGCTCCCGATAAACCAGTTGGTTTGAAGAACCGAGGGGGAAATACGATAAAACATCGCGAAGAAAATAAAATCAAATACCGTGCTGATTATTCCTAAAATAATCGCCATTAACGCGA
>PFMD01000042.1 GCA_002784945.1 Candidatus Kerfeldbacteria bacterium CG_4_10_14_0_8_um_filter_42_10 | reverse complement strand
ATTTTTGGTATCCAGCTCGCCGGTCGGTTCATCCGCTAAAATTAACCGGCCGTCATTCATCAGCGAACGGGCAATGGCCACGCGCTGCTGCTCGCCGCCGGAAAGCTCGGCCGGAGTATGGTCAAACCTTTCTGACAAGCCCACTTCTTTTAACAGTTCTTTGGCGCGCTCTTCGGATTCTTTGGCGGGCAAACCAGCGTAATCACCGGCCAGCACCACGTTTTCTAAAGCGGTCAAAGTAGAAAGCAGGTTAAATCCTTGAAAAATGAATCCTAGCTCTTTGGCTCTAAGGTCCGCCCGGTCATTGTCTTTTAATTTAGTCAAAGACTTTCCGGCAATTTCCACATCGCCAGCGGTCGGCTGATCCAATGCGCCCAAAAGATGCATAAAAGTAGATTTGCCAGAACCGGAGGGCCCGATGACCGCCACGAATTCCCCAGCTTGAAATTCAGTCGTAACACCTTTAAGCGCTTTCACCTCGTTATGTTCGCCGGGAGAATAAGTTTTTTCCAGGTTGATTGTCCGAGCGATTACGTTATTCATATCGTAAGGCCTCCACTGGGTTAAGTTTAGAAGCGCGCCTGGCCGGGAAAAATCCGGCCGCCACGCTGATTACTATAGAAAAGACGAATACGGCGATTAATAGCCGCGGCGTTACTAAGAAAAGAAGCAGACCGCTGGCACGCGAAGAAGCATTGATAATCCAGGTCATTAGGATGCCGAGACTCATTCCCACAATTCCGCCGATCACTCCAATGGCCGCCGCTTCAATCATAAATTCTTTTAAAATCCGGCTGGCACGGGCGCCGACCGCTTTTTTAATACCGATTTCCCGAGTTCGTTCAATCACCGCAAAAGTCAGCGTGTTCAGAATGGAAAAGCCGCCGACAATAATGGCGATTAAAGCGCCGGAAAGGATGATCAAATTAAAGATGGCCATGCTTTGGCCCACTTGCTTTTCAAAAAAGGACGGGCCGTAAGCTTTGACTCCTTCTACTTGATTTTGGATTCTGGCGGCAATTTCTTCGCCTTGGCTGATATCATTCACATATACGTCAAACTGCGAGACAATGGATTCGGGCTTAATACTGGCCTTAAAAGCGTCGGGCAAGGTAGAATAGGTTATTTCCTGCGCATCGGGAATGGAAACTATGGCGGAATTATCCGGCGCGGTCAGCGTTTTATCCAGAATACCCACCACTTCAAAGTCGCGGCCGCGCAGTTTGATAGTTTGCCCCACTTCCGCTTTCAAAGTCTTAACCAGATCGGAACCGAGCACTACTTTCCCGCGGTCATCGCTTGCAATCATCCTGCCTTTGGTCACTTTCATTTTAAATGATTCGTACTGGGTTGCCTGAGGATCATACGACACAATCATTGAAGGCATGCCAAAAGACACCGTAGTATCTTCGCTTAAAAGCAAGGCGATGTCCGGCGAGGCGTAAACCACCCCTTCCACCTGTTCAATTAAGGCTTGCTTATCCATGCCTAGCGGCGCCCCGCCCATCAGAGCGGAAGCTTGCTTATCCATTACCGTCACTTTGGTTTTATAGAAATCCTCACCGCCTTTGACCAGAAGGCTTAGTTTTTCCGACATGGCTCCCATCACCGTTAAAGCGAACACGCCAATCATAATACCGCCGACGGTCAAGGCGGTTCTTAATTTCCGGCGCAGTAAATTTCTTAGTAAAATACGCATGCTATTTAAGATAAATCCCATTAGAAGCCGCGATCGCTTCGCAGGACAGATAAATTAAGAACAAAAGATTAAAATAGAAATTTAATATTAACTTGTACGGATCGCATTGATCGCGATCGGCTTCTAACGGGATAAATTGCTCAGCAAATAGATTGGTGCGCAATAAAGCCATTTTATCAGATGAATCGAAGGTGTCAAGAAGTATAACTAATAATCAAACCTTGTCTTTGGCATAAAAAAAGGGCGTAGCCACTGGAGCTAGCCCGTTAAGACTTCACCACTAAACTCAATCACTGGCCATCATGAATAGGTATGCAATCGTCATGCAGGAAACCCAGGCGCCGGCAGGAATGGATAGAAGGGACACAACCGCCGCTTTTAGAAATCCTTTGCGCCGGAAATGCCAACCGATGAACGGCGAGCAAAGCATTCCCAAGGCGGCTCCGACCGCAGCCATAACCAGAATGGAAACCCACGGCATCTTGAATGTAAATGCCAGTAATCCGAACGGCGAGGCGATTGCAATTAGTCCTCCAACGCAGCACAAAATGACGAAGCGGTGCCTTTTGATGTTTTGCCAAAGAGCGTCTTTCCAGTCCAGATAATTCCACCAGGCGTTTTGGAAGAAACGGCAAATAGCGATCCAACGGGCAGAGACGAACTGCCCAACGCCCTTTTTGATCTGCTCAAGAAGCGCGAGCAATTGTTGGAACGACTTGATTTCCCGCAAGCGCTTGTGCAGACGGGCCAGCAGACACCCGACGAGAACGCAGGCTCCTATGGCCAGTACAACGCCTACCGGAATCCCAAGGGAATAAAGAGTGGCTTTGACAGCCATGATGGGGTCGCCACTGGTGAACATTTCGGTAATTGTCATGTTTACAAACCTACCTTTCGTGGTTTTTTGGGACTTACTTAAGGAACTACCAATAGGTTAAATCAAATAATAAAAATGTCAAGAAAAAATGTAAGACACAAGGATACAAGAAACAATAACCAAATAAGTTCCAATCCACAATTACCAATAATCAAACCCTACTTTATATCGATTGTTTGGAATTTGATTATTGATTATTGGATATTGTTTGTATCTTGTATCTTGTTCTTTGGTTATTTTTCTTATATTTGATTCAACAACAGTTCCGCTTTCTTTTTCACTGCCGGACGAGTATTTTTGGTTTGGCGCTTGATAAAATCCACAATATCTTTTTTATCATTCAGTTCTTTTCTAAATTCATTCCATTCTTTTATCACTTGGCCGATGACGATGTTACGGCATTCCGGGGAAAATTCTCCTTTATTGTAATATTGCGCCTTTTCCACTTTCAAAAACTCCTTGAATATTTTTTCTTTGAACTTTGGCTGATATTTGGCAATCTGGCTAAGCGCTTTAATGGAGTTGGACGCGGTAATCATTTCTTTTTCATGTAAAAAATTAAAGAGCCGCGGTAACAGCTTGCTGATTTTATTCTTTTTGTCCGCTTGGGATAAATTGCCGACCACGATAATGGCCGACCATTTCAGAATCCGATTCTCGTTATCAAGAAGTTTAGCAAAATCATCCAGCATTGGATAAAGCGCCTGCGGATTTTTTTCCGACAGCGCAATCGCCTTTTTGGTACAGCCGTACTTTATTTTAGGGTTTTCGGATTCCAAGTCTTTTAAGTTGATTATCGGCATGTTGATTTTCTTAACCGCAAGCGCAGAGGCCTACGGTATGGCTGAAAATTATTGGTAATCAATTTTCACCCGTGAAAGCTTCATGTCGCCGGTGAATTTAAGATACATCGAGCCTTTGGAATTGAGATAAGCCGACGCATTGGCCGTTTCGGTTGTCTTGGTTGCGTTAGAGCCTTTGATAAGGGATGTCCAATTCAGATTGTCCGATGATGCGTATACTTGATAGTTTGTTCCTTCGACATCCACCGTCACCGCGGCCGTTTCTGCCGGCGCGACGTTGAATTTATAGGTAACATAATTATCACCGGCGGTATAACGGCCGATATAATCATTTATGTTTACGGTTTCAGCCGTACCGGTTTTTCTTACCTGATTAACGGTGCTGCCGTGGTTTTCGTACAGATACGGCGTTTCTAATCCGTTTTCCCCGCCGGTGTGGGGGAAAAACTCCAAGGGATAAATGCCGTCCGTTTTCGCTTTTTGCGCCAGGGCAATGAATTTAGACATGCCGACCAGCTCGTATTTACCCGGATAATCAGCGTTCAATTTATTGATGCAGTTCAACATGTCAGTGGGCGTTTCCACCCAGTTGATCCAGTTAATATGCATGAACATGGGGCTAAGAGACGCTTTATTT
>PFMD01000029.1 GCA_002784945.1 Candidatus Kerfeldbacteria bacterium CG_4_10_14_0_8_um_filter_42_10 | reverse complement strand
GGGGTCGATTTCGCCCTGGGTCAATCCCCTTTGTTCCAGCCGGTGAATCATAATTTGGAGCAGACTGTCTGTTTCCAGGAAGTTGTAGGGCGGACGGGTTGAAATACTGTCCAGATAGATATTCCCAAATGAACCCACCATCGCAGGCAGCCCTATTACTACCACTGAAAGCGCCAAGGCAATAAGACAGGCAACGCCTAATCCTACCCGCGCTTTTTCCAGGTACTCCTTTTTGATCTTCATTTCTCTCCTCCAGATGGATCTATGGTTGAATTATTGCTAATTTCAAAGGACAAAACCTCATTTTATTATAAGGTGGTAAGGGGGAAATGTATATTATTACAAAGGTTTTGTCAATAGAACATTAGGTCTATTAAGATGACGGCAGACTAAATGAATGGTAATATTATAACAAGCATTAACTCCCAAAAATGAAACTGACCATTCTAGGTTCTGGCACCCATTACCCCTCGCTGGTCCGAAGCGCGGCCGGCTATTTGCTAGAGAATAAGAAGAAATATTACCTTTTTGATATCGGGCCGGGAACGATTCGGCGTTTGCTGGAGGCCGGCGTTGATTACCGCAAGATTAGGCATATATTTATAACCCATTTGCACGGTGATCATGTGGCTGATTTGTTCCATTTGCTGTTTACGTTAAAGGTGCAGTATTCCACCGGAGAAATAGGCAAAGCCGGAATGGATATTTTCGGACCAAAGGGAATAAAGAAATTTTTTAATGCCTTAGATAATCAGGTGGTGAATTTAAGAAATCCCATTTTTTCTTTCCCTTTCCGGATCAGAGAAATGACTAAGGAAAATATCAATGCGGGAAATTTGAAAGTAAAATGGGCCAAGGTTAAGCACGGCAGCCAGCAGGCAGTCAGTTACCGCTTGGAAAGCGGCGGCAAGTCCATTGTTTATTCCGGTGACCTTGAATACGGTCAGGAAATAATCAAGCTTTCCCGAAATGCCGATTTGCTGATTCTGGAATGTTCCCGTCCGGAACAATTGCCATCGAGAAGCCATCTTACTGCAGCGGAATGTGGCCGGATCGCGGCAGAAGCGGGGGTTAAAAAACTGGTATTGTCGCATCTTTATCCCATTACGGAAAAATATGACATTATTAAGCAGGCAAAAAAGTATTTTAAGGGACCGGTTGTTAGGGCTAAAGATTTAATGGAAATTAGAGTATGAGTAATCTAATAGTACTATTTGGATTCCCCGGCGCCGGCAAAACTACTTTAGCCAATGCTTTTATTGGGCAGCATGCCGAATACCGGCACCACGATATTTATCGGTACATTGAGCACTATCGCAAGCCGGATGGTTCTTTAATCGGAGAAGAATTCACTATTAAAGCTTACCAGAAAATGTATCAGGATTTAGAAGCGATGACCGGAAGCACATTATTAGAGTTAGGAACAAATCATCCCGGCTTTAATATTCAGAAATTAAAAGAGCTTAAAACGGCTTGGAATGTTATTATCGTTTTCTGCATTCTCGACAAACAGGAATGCTTAAAAAGAACCGCCCAAAGAGAAAGGGCTTTTGAAGAACAGGCCTTGTTAAGGAGGTTCGCCCGAAATTTTCCCGCGGAGCATCAGAATTTATGCCAGCAGTTAGAGCTGAATTATTATCTTCTGGACATGGGACAAAGCGTGGAACAGCAAGTTATTTATTTAGAAACTAAAATCAAGAAATGAAAATAGCCATTATTTCTGATACCCAGGACAATTTAATCAATACCCAGCGAGCTTTGGAAATAATCAATCAAAGCGGCGCGGAAGCCATTATCCATTGCGGCGATTTATGCTCTCCTTGGATTTTAAAAGAGCTTACTTCTAAATTCGCCGGGCCGATTCATCTTACTTTCGGCAATAATGACGCCGAAGAGTTTTTATTTATGGAGTGGACTAAAACAGAAGGGCAAAACGCTAAGTTCTATAAACCAATGGGAGAGTTAGAATTAGGCGGCAAAAAAATAGCTTTTACCCACTACTCGGTTTTTGGTGAAGGATTGGCGGCAACCCAAAAGTATGATTTGGTAATTTACGGACATAATCATCTAAAAAGCGAACAATTAGTCGGCCAGACTTTATTGATCAATCCCGGTTCGCTTTGCGGAATTGGCCAGCCCGCTAGTTTTGCCATTTACGATTCTGAAAATAACCAGGTGACCTTTGAAAGCATTTAAATGAAAACCATGGAATTTTATGCTAGGCCGTGGTTATAAGGATAGAATTTAGATTAATAATCAACCATTTATTCTACCACAGGGTATGACATTTCTATTTCCCTGTACTATGACATTATCATTTCCGTTCTACATAAAATAAAGGCAAATGCTACTGGTTGTCGGTTGACTTTAGGGTAGGGGTTTGTTAATTTGTTAGTATGAAAAAAGACATCAAAAAATTAAAATATTTTGCCCGGGCGCGCTACGTCAAAAATGGGCCGTGGATGTTGATCAGGCCTCATCGGCATTCTCTATTAAGACAAGATTTAATAACTGAAAGCGTCAAACAGGAACCGAAAAAAATTTGGGGGATAAAAAAACCTGGCGGATTAAAGGAGGATAAATTTGGATATTGGTATAAAAATCTACCCAGTCCTGATTTTATGATTAAAAAAATATTTACTAATCAACAATGGTTTAAAGGAAAACTTAAGGAAAGAAAAACGGTCTTTCGGAATTGCATTAATTATCTTGAAAATTTAGAAAAAGGTATCAACAAACAACCAAAAATTAGTTTTTACTATCAGACATTACCAGAGATACAACATAATCTTATTGTAATGAAAATTTATATTGATTTCATTAAAATTCCTCAAGACTTCTTGTTACTTAAGTTTTATAGTTTTCTTAATTCATTTATGAATTCAAAGGAAGTTTTTGCTTTTCTTATTTCTTTTTTTAGAATACCATTAACAGAAAGAAAGAGATTAAAATCCTTGGCTTCTTTTACCAACCCCATTATCTACGGCAGTTTTTTTCATAACCTTGTTAGGGAAAAATATACACGTGAAATTTCTGGTTTTCGAAAAGAATTACCATATGATTTTTCATTTCCATCACCAAGCTATTTTTCTGTAAATAAGCTAAAATTTTATCAAAAATACCCTTTAGGATTCGTTTCAAAAAAATATCAAAAAATATTAAGGAAACAATTAAAAGAAAAAAGAGAAGAATTTAACCTTTATTGCAAATTTATTCCATTATTGAATATACTTCATGAAGAGATGGCGAATCTTTACTATATTCTTTTCTTAAATAGTAACTTTGTGTTAGATAAAATTTCTGATGATTTAATAAAAAGAAAACTAATAAAAGATAAAAATGAATTGTTGAATTGGAAGATTAAAGGGATTATCAAAAGTTATGATTTTGTGGGAAAATCAATTAAAGAGAAAAATTAATATCTTAGATTACACTGAATAAGAAGTAATCAAAATATCCAGACAAACTCTATGAAACGAACAGCCGTAAAAGCTGCTAAAGAAGCCGGGAAAATTCTGCTTCAAAAATTCAATTCGCTCAAGGCTGGCGACGTTCATTTTAAAGACAAACACGAAATCGTAACCACCGAGGATTATCGGGCCGAAAAGAGAATAATCAAAATCCTAAAAACCAAATTTCCCTGCCACAGTATTTTAAGCGAAGAAGGCGGCGGTAAAAAATGTAAATCGGATTACCTTTGGGTTCTGGATCCTTTAGACGGAACGACCAATTATTATATCGGAAACCCTCTTTTTTCCGTATCAATTTCGCTTTTCCATAAGAAGGAAGTGATTTTAGGAGTAATTTATGCTCCCATTACCAAGGAACTTTTTGTTGTAGAAAAAAACAGGGGCGCTTTTCTTAATAATAAAAAAATCCGGGTTTCGCAAAATAAGAAAATAAGCGATTCTTTGCTAACTTTTTGCCACGGCCACAGGACAAAAGATATTGAACGGGCCACTAAAATCTATCGGCGATTCAAGCTGGCGGGGCGGGACTTGCGCCAATTAGGCGCCGCCTCTTTAGAACTAGCCTTCGTGGCCGATGGCCGAACCGAAGCCATTATGATTCCTGGCGCACATCCTTGGGATGTAGCGGCGGGAATACTCTTAGTCAGAGAGGCGGGCGGCCAAGTAACTGATTTCAAAGGACAAGAGTGGAATTTAAAAAGTTATGATACATTGGCTTCTAACGGCAAAATTCATAAGGAGCTGATTAGAGCATTAAGCAAGATTTAAAAACAGTGAATCAGAATAATATAACTCTGACATGGATAATCTAGAAACAATTTCTCAAGAGATTAGTCGCTGCCAGAAATGTGTCTTGGCCGAAAAAAGAACTAACGCCGTTCCCGGAGACGGTAATTCCAATGCCGAAATTATGTTTATTGGAGAAGGTCCGGGCGAACAGGAAGATTTGCAAGGAAAACCTTTTGTCGGGCAAGCGGGGAAGTTTTTAGAAGAAATGCTCGAGACGATTGGATTGAAAAGGAAAGATGTTTTTATCACTAACTTGGTAAAATGCCGCCCGCCCAGTAACCGCGATCCTTTCCCGGATGAAATAGAAGTTTGCGTTAAAAACTATCTAGAAAGGCAAATTAAGCTGATTAAGCCGAGATTAATCATAACGCTGGGCCGGCATGCCATGGAAAGATTCATTCCTGGAAGAAAAATATCCCAGATTCACGGACAACCCAAAAGATTGGTTAATCACGAAACCGGGGAGAAGCAAATCTATCTTCCGCTTTATCACCCCGCCGCCGCTTTGTATCACGGCTCACTGCGGGAAACATTAATCCGAGACTTTAAAAAAATCCCTAAAATTCTGGAGAAAGTAAACCAATTAAAATAATGGCTAAGCTTGAAGTAATTGCGCAAAATTTTCACATTTACGACGGCGATGGTTTAGATCAATATGCCAGAACCGGCGAGATTAGTTTAGAACACCTTTATAACGCCGGCGCCCAAGGAGTAATTTTGGGTCATTCGGAAATTAATGACAATCCGGCGACAGTCAATAAAAAATTGCTTTTTCTTCACCAAAAACGAAAAAAAGGATTGTCGTTAGATAAGAATACCGTTTTAATCGGAGAAACTTGGGATGAATTTAACAGCAGATCCATTGAAGAAGTGGCGGAAGCAGTGAAGTCTAAATGCGAGCTGATTTTTAAAAACGCACGGCCGGAATTTTTATCAGAAACGATCATCGGATACGAGCCGAAATGGGGCTCTTATGGGAGCGGACGCGACGATATGCCTCCGCCTCAGCCAGTGTTAATATCCGCTTGCATAAGCAAGATAAAAGAATATTTTCAGGAGGAATATCATAATAAAACAGAACCATTATTCATCTACGGAGGCAGATCTAATCCAGAAAGAACTGAAGAGATTCTAAAAGATGAAAATATCAGCGGATTGATTTTAGGCTCGGCTTGCCGTTCAATTGATGAAACCAGGGCTATTGCCAAGACGATTGCAAGAGTCCGCAAAGGCAAAAAGAAAATATTAATCTGCAATTTTAAAGCTTATAATCTCGCTGATTCGTACGAGAATTATGTCGCCGAGCTCGGAAAACTAGATGGTGATTTTACCGTTCAGCTCGCTCCTCCTTATACGGATATCGAGAGAGTGAAAAATTTAATATAAGAGAGAAACAAAAACGGCTCTGAATAAGAGTCATTTTTGTTATTGTTTCTGGTGCCGGAGAAGGGACTTGTTTCCCGGGCAGCGCCGAATGCTCCCAGGGTCGCATCCGGCGATCGCTCGTCTGCTCCCGCACCACTCGTTTCGCTTCAGATGCGGGATTATCTCGCTTCTGCCCTTCAAGTCTAGCTTGGCCAATATAAATTACTAACTATAAATTGATTCTGTTAAAATCATTGGTGCCGGAGAAGGGACTTGAACCCTTAAGGGATTGCTCCCAACGGATTTTAAGTCCGTCGCGTATACCAATTCCGCCACCCCGGCAAATTTTGATTTTAAAACAATTGCCTCTCGACTTCGCTCGAGGCACTCGACTCCTGATAGTAAATGGTCGAAGTCTCGAACAGGGTGAGAGACGGAGACCACGAGCGACCCCGAGTGATAACGAGGGGAGTCGAGTGGAGCGGGTGAAGGGAATCGAACCCTCGTATCGTGCTTGGCAAGCACGCGCACTAGCCATTGTGCTACACCCGCCTATTAAAATAATTTGTAAAATTTTTCTATCCAGACAAATATTTTTTCTTTTAGTTCTCTACTTGAAACATTAACCATGCAAATTCCATTAGTCAGCCTTTTTGTTGGGTGCCTCCCTTTGATATATTGTGTTTTTCTGAACTGTGTTGATGGTATATTGGTAACCTGACTCCAAAATTGATGACATTTTCCTTCATTTAAATCGGGATATAATATAAGCGCTATTTTTATTTTTTCTTTTGGCACCCCGCATGTTTTTTGCAAGAAAAGTGAGAACATTTTAATTAATTGAGGATTAGTGTTAGATAATCTAACAATTGAATTCTCAATTTTACTATCCCCTTCGCCCCAATACAGCATTACGCCCGCTATAAATAAAGGATTATTTTTTAATTTAACAAAATTTTTCCTTGCCTGTATTCTCGCTTGTTCCCGCCATCTTTCCCAGCTCTCCCTTCTCGCTTTATTAATAATACAAAGCCTTTTTTTAGCAATATAATTAGCTTTTCTTGTAAGTTCCTTTTTTATCTCTTGCGACCAGTTTAGTTCCGAAAACCATGTTGCTAAAGTACTTTTAGGTATATTAAGCATTAAACTAATCTTGTTGTAACTTTTTCCTTCTCTTCGTAATTTTATGGCTATATGTTTATCGCTGTGCATAATTTTGAACTGTCGTCTATTTACGTACTATTATAACAACAACGGTATTCTTTTAAAAGGGCTTAGGGGTACGATTTTATTGAATTATTGGAGGCCACGGGCGGAATCGAACCGCCGATAAAGGTTTTGCAGACCTCTCCCTTAACCACTTGGGTACGTGGCCAATCATTTAGTTTTGGCGTCGGGCAGGCAGACCGTCGCCTTTCCGGGGCAGCTCTTATTTCTTAAGTTTAATGTAGTTGCCACCCGTTGAAAGTACATTTAGTACTTTTCAACCCACTTGGCTATCTGGCAAATTCGCTATCTATTTGTATCAGTTTTACTCAAAAGAGTAAATGGGAACGTTGGATTAACGTTCCCGTCCCGAGTGAAACGAGGGATCTAATTTTACTTACCTTATAAGACCCCTCATTTCATTCGGGGTGAGATTGTTGAAATATTCAACAATCTCATACACTATATCAAAAAAACATCTCCAAATCAATTATCTTAGATTTTGAGATGATTTATCCCGTCAGAAGTTCACTTCTAACAAGTATTGACTATCATGTTTGGTTGGCATTGTCTAAGCAGGGGCTTCTGGCGGGATTTATAAAACCTCTATCTTCACAGTTTTCGCTCCCCACTGTAGCGCTTCTTCCCGAGTGGGAACCCAAATATCAGCCAGATAAATGCTGGCCCCGGCTCTTAAACGGTCTTCTACTACAAATACTTTTCCGGGGAAAATATCAGGAAAACGTACTTTCGTTCCAAAAGGAAGGTAGTTATAGGCGATTATTCCATCTCTTACCTTTTTTCCCGACGCGGTGGTAAAGGGATCACTGTCGCATTGATCTACCGTAGAAGAATAGGCCGTCACGGTTAAATGGAAAACCTTGCGGGCTTTTCTTTCGCCGGCAATGGGTAGATATTGATAGTCAGTATTCACTGGTTTTTCTTGATTGGGCCAGTAGTTATTAAGGATAATTGAGCTTGTTTTTAGCTGTTGGGTATAAGAATACTGAATTTCCTGTGAAATAGCGCTTTGGGGAAAAAGAAGGTTCAGTAAAGAAAGTAGCATAATAGAGCTTATTAACCTCTCATTTTTAGTGATTTTTCTGAAATATTTCATTAGCTTAAATTATGGTTTAAATCGGGTAAAAATAGGCCTAAAATAACGTAATTTTCCCGCTTCGCCAACAAAAAAACTCCTATCATATTGTAGGAATTTTGCGAAGTAGCTTACCTTATCACAAGCACCTAAATGGTGTCAAGTATCTACCTAAAATCCTAAAAATTCAGTTAATTAAAAAAACCCAGCAATCTGCGAGACTTTTTTTATTCATCCGGATATTTAAAAAGAAATTAAAGTAAATAGTTATTTCAAAGCTTGATTGAAGCAACGATTTTTTATTGCGGAAAGAGTTACTTTTCTAATTCCTTGAGCAACAAATCCATTCTCTTGTTTATAACCTAGTGCCAGAAAGAAATCACCCTGTTTAGGAACGGATATAATTTTTGTTTCAGGCGTCCAAGTCAAATTGATTTTACTGTGATCTTTAGTGATGACTTGAGCGATTCCATTTTCTTTATCAATACTAATTACTTTACCAATAAGCAGGTAATCTCTATCGAAATCGCAAGAAAGAGCTCTTTGGTAAACCGGCTTCAAAAATCCTAACTTGCCCTCAGCTGCTTTAGCAGCTAATGCTTCCTGAAATCCGGTAAAGGAAAAAAAGACACCAATTAGAATTAAAATTATAACCATGGTGGTAAGCGTTCGCTTGAATGATTTTCGGTAAGCGAGAGTGTATTTTCTGACAATTATGGTAACAAGAACCGTTAGAAGAAGAGAGAAAATTAGCCAACTAAAGGGCAACTCTTTTAGAAAAACAATAATACCTTTAGAGCCAAAACTTAAGGCTGACAGAGAGGATTGTTCTATTACAAAAAAGATCACCAGACTAAAAACCATAATAGCCAATAGTACTAAAAACCCCAGTCCTATTTTGAAACTAATTTTCCGGAAAACAACGGTATTTTTAGACTCCGGTTTAACTTTGCCAGTATTTATTTTATCTATGATTTTATCGGCGATATTTATCCCGTTAGAAGCAGAATACCCCGTAGCTTGTTGCGGGGGTGAATGCTTAAATGAATAGCGAACACGGGGTTTAATGCCCCTGCGTGAGCTTCTAACGGGATTTATCCGTTCCGTAGTTTTCATATATTTGAGTAATTCCTTCTTATTATTTTTCTAGCCCGGTTAATTAAGACGCCAATCGTGCTAATTGGTTTTTTTAAAATATCGGAAATTTCTTCATAGGACTTTTCTTCTAGGAATTTTAAAATAATTACTTCTCGGTATTTTTCTGGCAGCTTGGCAATTACTTGGTTTATTTTCGTTAAGTCTGATTTTAAATCCAATTGTTTAATCATGTCGGTGTCGTCATGAATGGTGTCGACTAAATAGTCATTTTCATCCAATGACTCTTTTTTATATCTACTGTTTTTTTTCAACCAATTGACCGTTTCGTTGTGGGCAATGCGGTAGATCCAGGAAGAAAATTTTAACTGGGGGTTAAAGCTGTACAAATTTTTAAAAACTTTCAGGAATACTTCCTGCGTGATATCCTCCGCTTCTTCTTTATGATTCATTAATCGATAAATATATATAAATATTTTATTTTGATATCTCAAAACAACTTCTCGAAAAAGATCAGTTTCCCCCTTCCTTACTCTTTCTACAATTTGCTGATCCGTTAATTGCTCCATATGGGTCTGCCAATTATAGTAATACAATTGGCGTTGGGTTTTATTTCAATATAAAACTGGGTTAATAGCGATATTTTTCCGATTCCTCATTAATAATAACATCTATTGGTTTCTATCGGTATATTATGTCTTAATATTCAAGAATTAATCATTTATCATCGTAACAAAAACAACTCCTTCGGAGCCGCTTATATTCCTTATTGTATATAACGCCTAGAGCGCTTTTTTCTTTTTAGCAACGTTGGTGAAACTTTCCACCGCTCGATCTAAATCTTCTTTGGTATGACCGGCGGAAATTTGAACTCTGATTCTAGCCTTGCCTAAAGGAACCACGGGATAACCGAACCCCATAACATAAATTCCTTCTTCGAATAATTCTCTGGCCATAACTTGAGCCAATTTAGCGTCTCCTAGCATAATAGGAACGATGGGGTGTTCTGATTTGGGAACAATAAATCCTGAATTTTCCATTTTTTCTCTGAAATAGCGGGTATTTTTCCAAAGAGTATTTCTTAGTTCAGGATGTTCTTGAAGATAATCAATCACAAAAGCAGAAACCGCCGTTACTATGGGCGCGAGAGAGTTAGAAAAAACATAGTTTCGGGACCGTTGTCTGAAGAATTCAATCACTTCTTTTTTGGCCACAGTGAACCCTCCCGATGCTCCGCCGAGCGCTTTGCCGAAAGTAGAAGTAATAAAATCTATTCGGTCGTTTACTCCCCTGAACTCATGCGTGCCTCGTCCATTTTCGCCCATAAAACCGGTACCATGAGCATCATCCATCATAACCTGAGCGTCATACTTGTCCGCTAAGTCACAAATTTTGTCCATGGGGGCAACATCACCCTCCATACTAAATACTCCGTCAGTAGCAATCAAACGCAGCCGTTTTCCCTTGGTATCTTTTAACCGATGTTCCAAATCATCCAGATCCATATGCTTATAGACGAAACGTTCTGCCTTGCAAAGTCGAATGCCGTCAATAATACTGGCATGATTTAATTCATCGCTGATTACGGCATCTTGTTCGTTTAACACGGTTTGGAAAAATCCCAAATTAGCATCAAAACAAGATGAATATAAAAGAGCATCTTCAAAACCAATAAATTGGGCTACTTTCTTTTCCAGTTCTTTGTGAATTTCTTGAGTACCGCAAATGAACCGGACCGATGATAGCCCAAAACCCCATTGCCCCAGCGCATTTTTAGCCGCGGCAACTAATTTTTCGTTACTAGCCAGCCCCAGATAATTATTGGCACAGAAATTTAAAAGCTTTTTTCCGCGGACGGTAATTTCTCTACTTTGATAAGAAGAGATCACTCTCTCTTCTTTATAAAGCCCCTTCTCTTTAATTGCTTCTAATTCTTTTTCAATAATTGTCTTTAGAGAACCGTACATACTATCCTGCTATTTTAAAAAGTAATTTAGGATGTTTTTTCATTTTTTCCTCAAATAATTCGTTATTGTAGTCCTCGATCGGAATAATAGTGTCGTTCCCCGATTTTAAGATTACATTAAAAATATTATCTTGAATGCCATTGGATTGATCTGAAAGCATTCTCTGAGCAATCTGCCAGGTGCTAAATATTCTTCGTCCAATCACGCAGTGAATGTTTAATCCTCTGACAATGGTTCGAGAAAATTTGGGAATGGTGAAATCACCGTCTTTTAATCCAAACAATATAACGTGACCCCCTCGACGAGTTGCTTCAATAGAGTTGTTCACCGAAGAATTATACCCCGCCAGCTCCATACTAACATCTACGCCCTTACCATAAGTCAATTCCATAATTTTTTCTATTACTTCTTGATCAGGATCGTATTCATGCTCTTTTGAGGAAGAATTTAGTTTGATTGTTACATGCGCTCCTAACTTTTTAGCCATCGCTAAATTATCTTCATTAGTATCAATGCCAATTATTTTTGCCGCTCCGAAATATTTTAGAAGCAGAATCGAAAAAAGACCAATCTGCCCACAGCCGAAAACAGCCACTCTTTGTCCTCTAATATCGCAAGAAGTGCAGGCATGGACGGCATTGCCGAAAGGATCGTACATCGCGGCAATTTCTGGTCGTACTCGAGCGAAATCAACTACCCAAAGGTTTTTAGCCGGTATCTTTACATATTCCGCATAAATTCCATCTAGAGTAATTCCTAAAATAGATTCATTCAAACAGACGTGCTGTTCGCCGATTCGGCATTGAAAGCACTTTCCGCATGTAACATGAGAATCGCCTGAAACTGGATTGCCAATTTGGATATCATAAAGAGTCTTTACGGCCGAACCTTGCTCGATTACTTCCCCCACAAATTCATGTCCTAAGATCCTGGTGCTTTTTCCCTCCTTTTCCAGAGAATTTTGGATCATGTCTTTAAAAGAATTACGATGCCAAATTCCTCGGTCTGATCCGCAAACCCCGGCATATTTTATTTTTAAAATTACCGAAACAGCGTCTAGGGGATTTTTCTTCTCATTTAAAGTGGGGATCGGAATATCCCGTTTAAAAAAGCCTTGGGAATTCTCCCAGGAATCTTCTTTTAAATCAAAGGTTAAAGCAGGAATTGTTTTAGTCATATTGAATCTATTATAACTTGGTTATAAATTTCGGGCAATTTTTCCGCCAAAGGCGCCTGCCCGCCAGTGCCACAGGCACGGCAGGCGGGGATCAGCCTCTGGCTGAAACTTTCAACTTTTCACTTGCCATATGACCAATGCCACCATTCTGGCGGATATGGCTGAAAACCGGCATGGAGCATTACCTTCTTTAGTAATTTTCGGTTCTTTCTAGCGATATAATCCAGCGGCGTTAATTTTCTTTTGGTTTCAAAATAATCCAAAGCGGCTCGTGGCGTCAGATCATCATGATCAGTTCCCATATATAACTCATTCCTTTTATCATCTACTATGGTTAAATCCAAAGATCCTCCGTTTCGATGAGTATCGAGTTCTTTCACTACTTTTATTGGTTTGGATCCGAACTTACAAAGTTCTTTTATTATTTTTCTATCCTTCCAGTCAGGATGAGCTGCTTTAATTCTTCGATAAAAACTATTAAGCATTAAAGATTGCGTTTTTAGCGTCCGATAACCGTCCCAAATTTTAAAATGGTATTTTAACGGTAGTTCTTTCCTGGCTTTTTTCAACTGTTCCGCAATAGATTCTCTGATCAAAATTTTTGGATAATTCGCCCAGCCATAAAAAAAATAACGGGGTTCCACCGCAAATCCATATTTTGACACATCAACCAACTTGAATTTCATTTTATTTTTATCATTACTTATTTTTGATTAGAGCTAGCTTTTCAAAAAAACGAGGAGATTTTTGTGATGCTAATTACTTCTCGTGCCGCGGTAGAATGTAATCAGTCTCGTTTTTGTAATACGCCCTCAATAAATTTTATTTCAGGGCTATTTACATCCGATCCTTGTGTTATGTATCCCGTGTCTACATTATCAAAAATAGCTTTTGATGCTTGCACTAATATAACATTCTTAATTTTATCATCATTTGTTGATTCTACAAAGGCCTTAAATACTTTTAAGCTACTTTCGCGATGTTTATTGACAGATTCTAGGTGTTTTTGAGCACTATAATTTTTTGAAAAACGGTGAAGCAAATAGAATGCAATTGAAATAAATACTAATTTTGCAACCAACAATTGAATAGCTCCGGAAGTATTTGTTACATTTTTTATCTCAACGTAAAAATTATTAAAAAGCCACCATGCAATCCCAATAGTTATAATAATAGTCGCAATATACAAAGTCATCCAAAGTTTTGCCGATTTATTATTTATAATTGACTGTTCGTTAAAAATACCACTAAATTTTTCAACAGGTGAAGACGCTGCAACGCTTTGAATTGCCTTGAGGGTAGTTTGTGCTTTATCGTGAATTACTTCAATTTCTTTTTGTTTACTACCAACCTCCTTTAGTATTTTTTTAACTGTGTCCTCGGAAGTAGTAACACGTTTTTCTGCAGGTAGTAAATCTGATTGAAATAAACGATAATACTCGGTGTATAATTGTTCAACCTGAGTAATTATGCCGTCTTTTTCTGGGCCAGGCGTGGCTATCTTGGTTGGATCATATGTCTTTATTTTAGTCAGTAGGGATATAATTTGATCAAGCCTTGTACAATAATCTTTAACCATCGTATCCGGCCATTCGTTTGCGATATGATCAACATGTACTTGAAGCATATCAATTCTATCAAAGAACCAAAACAACTTCTCTTTGATAGGGGTAAAACTAAATTCTTTTTGTTCGCGGATAAGTGATTCTTTCTCAGTTTGAAAGTCAAGAATAGTTTTAATTCTAACTTCTAGTTCTTTTTTCAATTCATTGGTTATTGGCATAATATATTCGTTTGTTAATAAGTTATTATTTAATATCTTTATAATTATTTTATATGCTCTTCTAACTTTCCTTTTGTAACCATGAGTTGTACCGCTCTCGCATGCTTGTTGGTAATACGGACTAATAGATTTTGCACCTGTTCTGCAATTGCGTCTGGGTCCTGACTGAGAATTGGTTCTTTTGCTCTAAGTATCATTTGTCGTGCAATTTCCCCGCAGCACGAATTAAGTATTAATTCTGCAATTAATAGTCTGGTTTCGGAGTTTTTAAATTTTTTTGGATGATCGACGAATGGTTTTACTGAAGGAGAGTCGGCAGAAATTAAAATTTCACCAGTTCCTCTAATGTACTGAACTCGTTGCTCAGGTGGAAGCCCCTTCTTAATGCCCCAATCACTGAATAGTCCTTTTGCTTTATTCTTGTCTCTTATTTCAACTATTAATTTAGTTTTCATCTTGTCTATTTCTGCATTTATTATTCCAGAATCGCCAATATTTTTTCCTATAACTGCGGATCGGAATACCCAAAATCCTTTTTTATTATATTCCCAAATTTGTTCACGCTCTTTAATAATTTTAATATTATCATTATCTGAATTTAATAATAATTTCTTTTTTGAATTACCGTACTCTTGGGCTAATTTTAGGGTTATTGTTGATGGGATATCTACAGTCGCTTGAATATATGGGGGCATAAAATTAAAACCATCAGGCGGCGGTAAGTTTTTTTTCTTTTTTGTTGGCTTCTTTGATTTTGGACCAGGTGTTTTAATATCATCAGTTTCTAATAATTCTTTCGCTATTTTATTAAAGTATTGAAGAACTTTACGTACATTTGTATCCGTATCTTTATCTTGTACCTCGCTTGTTTTTCCCATTTCATCACTTGTTTGGTCAAAAATTGGTGCAAGGACTTTTTTAACCTCAGAATAAAGTGATTTAATAAAAGGATGTTTTCTGATTACACCACCGGATCTAGAAGGATCAAATAAAAGTTCGCGTTTCTCACGCATTAAAAAATCTATATAATCAGATTTTACTCTCCCAAATATTTTTGATGAAGCGGTATGGTACTCAAACCCAAAATCATCTATGGCATGAATGGCATTTTTACTACAAATTAGGAACCCTCGTTCACTTAGATATTTGTCTTTTGATTCGGGGATATCAATATTAGACTTGTATATTTCGATTATAACATTGGCTTCAGGGAATTCTGGCAATTTAATAGTCTTTTCCTGTTTTCTTTCAGAAGAAATTGGTGTAAATTTTAATATAACTTGGTCAATTTTGCTCTGACGATGATATCTTAAGATAATTTTTCTTTTTTCATTTTGCAAAATATCACGTAACTCAAAATATTTTTCTAATTGATTTTTCATATTATCAAGTTGGGGAGTTTGCTGTATATGTTTGTTAATAGTAATTAAACTAATTTTTGTACAATTTTCATTTTGATTAGCTCCAAGTTCTTGTCGGTCAATAGGAAATGCATTCCTTTCCCCTCTATAAGAAAGCTCAACGTCTTTGGAATTCGCTTGAAAGATAATATTATTTTTTATAGATATAATTTCGCCTGCGCCGAAGTTTATAAGTGCCTCTTTTAAGCCACGCCCGAAAAACGAACGACCACCCTGTTCTCGCGTGATACCACTTTGATCGCCACCAATTTTTTTTACTTTTTCTAAAATATCCTTTTCATCGAGACCAAGTGCATAATCTACTACAGAATATTTTGACACTTGTCGACGTGGATAAATGTCAATTAAAATTTCTCCTCTATGTTCAATTCCACGCGAATCAAGTTTATTATAAGCTTCATTTGAGTTAGTAATTAATTCTACTAGGGCAAAAATTGGATTATCGCCACATGTTAAGCGCGCCTGTTCTCTTAGATAGGTTGGTGTTGTTTCAAATATATTCGTCCACGCCTTTTTCATATATGAATTAATTATTTTTTAATAAATGTTTTTTACTATTTTCAATCCACTCTAAAAATTTTAATAAGTCATTTCTTTTATAGACTGAAATAAATTTTTTCATTTCCAAAAGATTTTTTTTCCTTGATTCTGGAAATGAATCGAGTGTGCTAAAAAGTAAATCACAAATTAAATAGTCTGTAATACTTGCATTATCTTTATTTTTCTGAAAAATTAAGTATGATGGATGTTTCTCGATATGCTCAACAATTCTTCCGCTTTTAGTTCTTTTATCCCCTTTTTGTAATTTTTCATTTTTTTGTAATTTAAAATTGTTTTTTAATTGCTTTTCTATATTAATTAGTTCTTTATTACCTTCAGTAGTAATTATAAAACCATGACCAACGCTGCCTGCAATCCAATCTCTATCGGTCCGACAACGACGCCAAGTTTTATCAATTCTTGATGAGTCGGGATATTTATTAATAAACCCTTTTAAACTAAATTCTTGTGGAAATAACTTAAAGCAACTAACTACTAAATTCTCGAACGTAGATTGTTCACCTTTTTCAATCAACTGTGAAAGAGAGTATAGTAGGAGCTGGTCAATATTCAATTTGGTATCTTTTCTCATATTTATAATTGGAATGGTTTGTTTTTTGGATAGTGGAATTTTGCTTTTGTTTCCTTTACTTTTCGTTCGATTTCACCAAAAATTTTATTTAAATCATCTTCTGTATACTCGTAAACGCTGCGATTTGAACAATTACCTAAAACTTTAAGCCTTTTAAGGACTTCATTCGTTCTATAGACTGCTAAACGCTTAAAATTTTCTCTTTTTGTATTATTATCCATATATTAATTAATATAAATATATTATGCCTTTACAAGGATATCATGTATTTATATGTGTGTCAATACCCTTATTTAGTATATACTGTGGATATATCACACATTAATTAATAAAGTATCAAAAAACCACCCAAAAGGCGGCTTATTTTTGTTGATATATTGTTTTTTGTGGATTATGCCCCTCGACTCATCCCGCTGGTGCAGGATTCGCTCGGGACACTCGATTCGCCATATCTTTAGCAATTTGGTCGAAGTCCCCAACAAGGGACGAAGACCACGAGTGAGCTTAGCTTTAGCTAAGAGAATCGAGTGGAGCGGGTAGGGGGAATCGAACCCCCGTCCTCAGCTTGGAAAGCTGTAGTAATACCATTATACTATACCCGCCCGCCCAATTTTTCGAATTAACTGAATAATCGAGGATTGCTCTAATTTTTCTGTTAAAATGGATTATTCCTTTTATTCTAAAAATTGGGCGGGCACGCCATCTTTAAGTAATGACGTAATACCTTTTTAATATATCTTCTTCCCCAACCGCTTTTCAAATATTTTTCTCTTTCCAAAGCATCTTCTTTATTCGGGAATACTTCATAGTAAATTAATTTCTATGGTTTCCAGGGTGAGGCATATGTCGCTAGGCCATTATTATGTTTTTTAAGCCGTTTTTTCAGATTAGTTGAGAACCATAATAAAATCGAGAATCTTTTTTACTTTGTAAAACATAAACAAAATACATAAATATAAT
>PFMD01000004.1 GCA_002784945.1 Candidatus Kerfeldbacteria bacterium CG_4_10_14_0_8_um_filter_42_10 | reverse complement strand
TGGTCTGGTTTGGTTTTTGGTTTGGTTGGAATTGTTGGTTATTCATATTTTTTTGATTAATGGTTATTATGTTTTTAAATAAAACAAACGGCACTTGAGGCCGCCCAATATTTAGTTTTAGATTGTACTTTTATTGTAGATTAAGGAGAAAAAGACGTCAACTGTGGATAACTGCAAAGGTTTTTTAATAAAGTCTAAACAGAATTTAAAACATCTTTCTCTTAAATCACTTTTAACTTTTAACTTCTTCTCTTTCTTCTCTATTCTGGAGCCCTCTCCGTTCTAATAAGAGCTCCAGCTGAGAGAAGACGAACTATTCCGCTTCTACCACAGGCACTTCTTCCACGTTCACTTCTTCCGGCGCCATTTGCTTTTGGACGTCGCTGGTTACTTTTTCCTTTACCGCGCTGGCTTTTCCCAGCATGATTAGGTTGTTGACCACGATTTCTGATCTTGATCGCTTGTTGCCTTCTTTATCTTGCCACTGGCGGTTTTGCAGCCGTCCTTCCACGTAAACCTTGTCGCCTTTTTTGAGATACGAGGTGACGATTTCACCCAGTCTGCCCCAAGCGATGGCATTGTGAAATTCCGCTTTTGCTTTTCTTTCTTTGGTTCTCAAATCTTTCCAGGTATGATTGGTGGCGATGCCGAAATAAGTAATGGTTTGACCGGAAGGCAGTTTTTTGCCGAGCGGCTCTCTGGTTAAATTGCCGATTAAAGTTACTTTGTTTAAGTTCATGGTTTTTTAATTAATGATTAATGCTTATCAACTAAGTGCCCAATTTTCGACCTTTGGGAGATTTTGTTAATCGTTAGTCAGCCTAGAGGTATCGTTAATCGTATTTATCCACACATTCCAGCGCCGTCGCTTCATTAGCCGGAATCAAGATAACCACGATTATCAAGCATAAATGAAATCAATAAACAAAAACGAGCCGTCTTATTTAGGACGCCCGTTAGGTAATGTATATGTTCTTTAATTTCATTTTATCATCACTAGTTACAAAGTCAAGCACTGTAAATTACAAACTACAAATTCTAAATCCCAAATAAATTTCAAATCACAATTTATCAATATTTAAACTACTTGCATTTTTCCAGTATTGAACCGAATATTTTTGCAAACTCAATTGATTCTTGGATTAGTGTCTCTTTTTCTTTACAATTTTTGATTGGACAATCTAATAATCTCAGCCAATATCTTGTTTCTTTAGTTTCTTTTTTGCATATTTTTGTTCTCATTACGAAATCCTTCTTGCTTAAAGATTCGTTTGCTTCTATATAATTTGCTCCAATTGAACCAGCGGAACGCATTAATTGCTTGGTAATCTCAAAATTTACCATATTTTTAGGTAATACTTTGATAAAGTTTTTAACTCTTACTGCAAATAAGAATGTTCTTTCCTCCAAGTCATAGTATTTGTGATTTGTGATTTGAGTCATTGGAATTTATTTAGAATTTAGAGATTGGGATTTAGAATTTAAAAAAAAGGCGTTTTTGGACGCCCGTTTGACGATATATTTTATTGTATTTCTATTTTAGTACTACTAATTACAATGTCAAGGAATCATTTGTTCTGCCAGGCTTCATCCTGACGAACTAAAAGCTGTTTTGCTTTCAAAGGTTCCGCCATTAATTCTTTGACTATTTTCTCCATTCTAACCGACTGAGAGCCTTTGACTAAGATTAAATCTCCTTCTTCAATCCGTTCTTGCAGAAAAAGGCCGGCTTCTTGAGAATCGGCAAATTCAAATACGCGGTCTGAAAGCATGCTGTGCTGGCGAGCCGCTTCGGCAATCATTTTACCCTTCTCTCCCACCGTTATTAAAACATCGGCCGCCCGCGCCACGTATTGTCCGACTTCGGCATGCCCTTTTTCCGTGTAAGAACCTAATTCCGACATATCTCCTAAAACAGCGTATTTGTTATGCGCTCCTGCTAAGTTAATCGAAGCCAATACCTGTAAAGCGGCCAGCGCGGCCACGGGAGAAGAATTATACGAATCGTCGATGATCATGGTATTTTTGATTCCGGGAATCAGGTTCATTCGACCGGGAGGAGATTTAAATTCCTTAAGGCTTTCCGCCACTTCGACCAGATTAAAATTATAGATTACGCCAACCGCGGCCGCGGCTAAGGCCGCGTACGCCTGATGCCGCCCCAATACTCCGGGCAAAAAGATCGGGACCATGTTGCCGCCATAGTTGATTTTAAAACTGATTCCCGAAATGGGCTGACTATTTTCCATTTTTAGCCGCTCGGAAACAACCAGCTCGCTCGCCCAAATATCGGCTTCTTTCGAAAATCCAAACGAAATTACTTTGGCTTTGGTCTTTTCTTTTAAAGGATGAACGTACTGATCGTCATGATTTAAAAGGGCGAATCCTTCGGGAGCAAGATGCCTGATAATTTCGCTTTTTTCCTTAACCACATTTTCCACTTTGCCGAAGAATTCCAAATGCACCGGCCCGGCCGAGCCAATGGCGGTGATCACTCCTATTTTACAAGGAGCCATTTTTACCAAATAGGCAATATCGCCCGGCCGATCGGCCCCCATTTCAATCACCAGAATTTTGGGATACCGGCCATCTTTAAAAAGAATCAGGCCCGCTGCTTTCAGAAAAATAAGCATCCAGCTAAAGATGCTTTTGTTTCCTGATTCTGATCCGATAATCGTTAAGGGAACGCCGATTTCGTTATTGTAGTTCTTGATATTTTTGCGGACCGTAAACTTGCTTTTCAAAACGGTATAAATCGCTTCTTTGGTGGATGTTTTTCCCACACTGCCGGTAATGCCAATAATATCGGGGTGGTATTTTTTTAGAATCGCCCGTGCCAGAATCCTTAATTTTTTTTCCAGTATTTTTCGAAAAAAATTCATTTGGTGTTAAATATTAATTTATCCATAAGCAGAGTAAACTCTGCACCTACAGGCTTTGCACCTGCAAGCTAGCCTCCTAATTTCCTAACTTCCTACTTCCTAACCTCCTACTTCCTAACCTCCTACTTCCTAACCTCCTAACTTCCTATTCCGCTTCGTCCGGCGGAATTTGATAGTAATCCAACAAAAATTTTGCAATATCTCCAAATAACGGCACGGCCGATCCTTCGGCCCAGGAAACATCTTTAGGATCATTGATTTTAGTTAAAACCACAAAGGCCGGGTCGTCAACCGGAGCAAATCCCACAAAGGTATCGTTATGCCGGCCGGATTCATAGCCAACCCCGTCTTTTCGGGCTATTTGAGCGGTACCGGTCTTACCCGCTATAAAATAGCCGGGAACCTGAGCGCCTTTGGCGTGCCCTTTATTCACTACGCTGACCAGCATGGCGCCCAGCGTGCGGGCGGCCTCAGTGGAAATAACCTGCCTGACCATTTCCGGATCGGTCTTTACCTCGAATCCATTCCGTTTTACCACTTTATCAATAATGTATGGCTTCATTAATTTTCCTCCATTAGCAATGGCGCTGTACGCCGTTATCAACTGCAAAGGAGTAACGGTAATGCCCTGCCCGTAAGAGGCGGTGGCGGAATAAATGTCTTTGTTCAATCCAAGCGAACTGATATTGCCCGGGTTTTCTCCTTCTAATTGAATATCGGTTTTTGTTCCAAAGCCAAATTTTTGAACATAGTTATTAAACGATTCGTTGCCGAGCTGCTGGGCCGCGTAGATCGCGCCGGTGTTTAAGGAATTTTCCAAAACTTCGGTCATGGTCATGGTACCGTAGGCTTTGTAATCAAAATTGCGGATGGTGTAGCTGCCGATTTTAACCTGCCCTTCGTCATTATAGGTGCTAGTCGGGCCGACCTTCCCGGCATCCAAGGCGGCCGCCATGGTAATGGATTTAAAAACGGAACCCGGCTCGTACTGATCGGATACCGCGGAATTAATAAATACGCCGATGTCTTCCGTTTGAGAATAACTATTCGGATCAAACACGGGCGCATTGCACATGGTGATAATGGCGCCGGTTTTGGGATTCATAATGATTACCGTTCCTTCGGAAGCGCCGTGCCTTTGAACCGCCTCCGCCAGCTTTTCGCAAGCATAAAATTGAACCGAGTAATCTAAGGTAAGCACTAAATTATCGCCGTCTTGAGCTTCTTCTAATAATTTTTCGCCAATTGTTATCCAGCGCCCGGCCGCATCTTGTTCCGCTTTCAAAAATCCCTGCTGTCCGGCCAGTTCTTTGTTAAAGTATCCCTCTAAGCCGTACTGCCCGACGCGCTGGTCATCTTGGTATCCTACAAATCCCAGCACATGACTAAAAGATTCTCCTTCGGGGTAAAACCGGCTCAGCTCTTCAGTGGCGTCCAATCCCGGAAGATTCAAGGCTTTGATCGCTTCCCACTTTTCATCAGGAACATTGTGCTTTAGGGGTTCATAGATATCATCTTTTTTGGAAAGCCGAGGTAAAATTTCTTCGGCCGAAAGATCAAGATAAGGAGCGACCGTTTCCGCTAATTTTTCAGGATCTTCAATCTGCTTAGGAATGGCGTAGACTAAATTCAAATCAATGTTGGTAGCAATGGTGTTTATTTTATCAGACCAGTGGTCCTGCACAAAAATTTCTCCTCTTTTGGGAAGAAGTTTTTGGTAGATGGCGTGCTGACCTTCCGCCAAGGCCTCATAAAAACTATGCTGCAAAACCTGTAAAGAAAAAAGACGGACGATTATCAAAGTTATGAAAATAATGAAGACGCCCGTTAAAAAATTAATCCGTCCGAACTGATTTTTGTTCTTAGAGGATTGCCCGAATCGGGAATATTTGCTTTGTTTGGATTTCTTTAAATATTTCGCGCTCATAAACTTGGATTCTTGAACAAAGAAAGTCCCTTAAAGCTTATTATGGGACTCTTCGAAAAAAAACCTTTTGCTTCGGTCTTTTATTCACTTAATGCTACTGCTGAAGGCGGTAAAGTAATGTAATCGATCTTGCTGACGCTTACTAAATCCATATTTTCAGTGGCAGCTTTAATCGTCTTTAAAGACTGGAGCTTAGTAGTTTCTAATTCCAACTTTTTATTATCTTTTTGAAGTTGCTCTACTTTTTTATTTAATTCTTTTATTTCAAAACCGCCGGTTGATACTTGGTTGGTTTGAATCAAGTAGACCAATCCTACCATAATGATTAGACCAAAAATGACTATTCTGATGCTGATTGCTCCGACTTTGAATTTTTTCCAAATAGTTTCTTGTTGGAACTTCTGCCGCTCATTATTAACGGTGTAGCGGGTAAACTTGGTCATTTTATTTTTATTAGATTTTTTTCAGGAATTAATTAAGTAAGCTCAATTGCTTAATTTTTCCGCGGCGCGGAGCTTGGCGCTCCGCGCGCGGTGGTTTTGTTTTATTTCTTCCCGGGAGGGTTTTATTACTTTTTTTGTTAAAATTCGCAACTGTTTTTGATGCCCGCAGCGGCAAACTGGGAATTCGGGCGGGCAAAGGCAATCTTTGGCCTCTTGCCGAAAAAACTGTTTTACGATTCGATCTTCTAATGAATGAAAAGATATTGTTGCCATTCTACCTTTAGGCAGTAAAAGCTCCAGCGCTTGAGGGAGAACCGTCCGAAGATTATCCAATTCGCCATTGACGGCAATTCTTAGGGCCTGAAAAGTTTTAGTGGCCGGATGAATTTTATGCGGTTTTGGTTTGTTCTGGTAAACCGATTCAACTATCTCAACGAGCTGTTTGGTGTTATGAAATTTTTCTCTTTTTCTTTTGGCAGTTATTGCTTTGGCGATCTCCTGACTGTACCTTTCTTCTCCTAATTCCTTCAAAATTCTGATTATTTTTCCTTCGGCCCATTCATTGAGAATTACCGCGGCCGTCAGGTTATTGACCGTCGGCCCCAGGCGCATATCTAGTAACCCATTAGTCTGGAAAGAAAATCCTCTGCTTTCTGACCCGAGCTGATATGAAGATATACCAAGGTCAAGTAAAAAACCATTAAATTTATGAATCTCTGATTCTCCATAGATGATTTTTTTTATTTCAGTAAAGTTTGCCTGGAACAGTCTGACCCGCTCTTTAAATTTTTTGAGCCTTTGCTCCGCTATTACCAGCGCTTGAGGGTCAAGATCGAATCCCAGCAGAATTCCTTGGGGCGCCGTCAGTTCCAAAATTCTTTCGGCGTGTCCTCCACCGCCCACCGTAGCATCAATAAAATTCTGGTTCGAACGAGGTTCTAAGTATTGAATGACTTCGTTAAGAAGAACGGGGCGATGGAGAGGATTTTTTTTAATTTGGTACTCTCCTTCAGTATTCATTTCAATTAAACATCCAATTCACCAAGTTTTTCGGCAATATCGCCGGAACTCTTTTCCGTGCTTTGCTTGTATTTATCCCAATCTTCCTGATCCCAGATTTCTAAACGGTTGTAGAGACCGGCCACTACGACGTTCTTTTTCATTCCGGCGTACTTTCTTAAATAGTCAGGAACAATCACCCGGCCCTGCTTATCCAGTTCCACATCCATTGCTCCGGCCAGCATCAATCGAGAAAAAGCCCTGGTATTCGCTTTGCTAACCGGCAGTTTAGAAAGTTTGTCGGCCAGTTTCTGCCATTCCTCAATAGAATAGAGAAAAAGGCAGTTGTCTAATCCTCTGGTGACAACGGCTCCTTTGGCCAGATCGTTTCTGAACTTAATAGGAATGGCCAGTCTTCCTTTTTCATCAATAGTATGGCGATACTCTCCGATAAACATCTTTTTATAATTTCTTTAGAAAAAATTACTAATTTTAAAGTAGATTAAAACTATATGCCATTCACCCCGTTACTCCCTCCTCTCTATTGAATGAGCGGAGTTTCTCGCAGGATGCAATTTTTTACCCGCTCCCCGACCCCAGGAATGTAACTTTCTGGGAGTAACGGGGTTCACAAAAGTCTTCTTGTTTTATTTTTATTGGTGTTTTAGCTTTTTATTTTGGCTAAGGATAAGACTTATCCACAGAAACCCTTACTTATCCCCACTTTTATCCACTTTTCACCATATATTTCCATTCTACACCACTTTTCACTTCTGGTCAACCACTTTTAATACAAGATAAACAGCCGCAGACTGGCAATATCAAAAAAATCCACGTTTTTGTGGATAATAATCTATTATTACGTTATTCTTTTATTTCCATTCGACAAAAGGGATTAAGAAATAGGTCTAGTAAATCTTAGATTTTTATTTTCCTTTGCGGAAACGTTCCTCTTTATCTCCAAATTCTAGCCAAATTTTTCCAATGCTCGCCGGTTGTTTGATGATGAACAAGGATAGCGAAATAAGCAAAAACAGCATTGGGGTCTGGGGCGACTCTAAGCCAAAAAAAGAAATAAGAGAAATAATTGGCGCCAAAGCGCATAGTCGCCCCAGCACTTTTTTGCTACTTTTTTGGTGTCAAAAAAGTAGATCTATTTATTTGGCTTGGTTATATTTGGAGCTCTACCGTAAAATGGTTCCAGTATCTTAAAGCTTTTCGCTTTTTTTATTTTGGATCGGAATTTTTTCACCATATCTTCAAGAGATTCAAACTCACTCTGCTTTAAGCCCGCGGTTTTAATATTCAAAGCATAACCCAGAGTATTGGCCACCACCACTCCCATTCGCAAAGCGGTAAAGGGACCAGGCCCTAATACTACTCCTATCCCCTGCAGTGCTTTAGGAGATACCTTTTTCTTTTTTAAGAAAAGATCAATTTCTTTTAAAAGTTTTTCCGCTTGATGGAATTCGGAGGAAAAACCATGCGAATAGAAAAGACCACCCCCGTCTAAGACGATTGTGGTCTGGTTAGATACTGAAGTGTTGATGAGTAAATTCATGGTTTCACGGCTAGGGCATCGACATGCCCGGCTGAAAGGCAACAACCTGGTTGCGTTTCAGTTTGGCATGATAGAGAGCGACATCTGCCTGAGCAGACAACTCTTCTGGTGGAATTATATCACCTTGTTTCTGGGGAGTGAAGTTGGCCACTCCCGCTGATACCGTTACGGCGATGCTTCCGTTATCCAAAAGAATGATCCCCTTTTCCGCTACCGCCTGCCGGATTCTTTCCGCCACTTGAATTCCCTTTTCTAAAGGAGTATTCGGTAGAATGAATCCGAACTCTTCACCGCCGATTCGGGCAACAACATCGGAACCGCGGGAAAGACAGTCCTTTAGCACCTTAGCTACTTCGGCCAGTACGACATCGCCATTAGGATGCCCGTGTTGATCGTTAACCCTGGTTTTGAAATGGTCAATGTCCACAAAGATTAGGCACAGCGGCTGCTGGTAACGGCTGGCATTGGCTAAAGTGATTCGGAGCTGCTCATCAAAGAAACGCTTGTTGTATAAACCGGTCAGTCCATCGCGGATTCCCAACTGGATCAGTTGCTGGATTTCCCGCATCGCTTGATAGCGAATTGGGATTGCTGCTTGAGCCGATAAAAACAACTGGGCTAAGGAGGCGGGCAAACCCTCGATCACGCCCCTTTGGATCAGCTGCTCAAAATTCTGAACCGCTTGAGCCATTTGAGAAAGGCTCGCATCTTCTGTCGTCGCTATGTTCATCTGAAATCCCCCTGGTATATTTTGCGGTGCTTGGTCATTATTCAGTCAAAGAACGATTGTTAAATATCCATACTACCCCATTAATTGGATTCTGTCAATCCTACCTAAATCATCTAAATGTAACGGCAATCTAACAACGGCTTGCCGATTTTTTGTAATTAAGGTAAATTAAAAAAGTCCGGCTTTTTCATGCCGAGACCTCCGCTCCAGGCTAGGAGAAATTAGTCTTGCCGCTCCCTGACCCCTGTAATCCCCACCCACACAGCTGATATTGGGGGATTCGACCACCACGGCAACGCATATTGCGAGCTAATTCTCTCCTAGCTCTTTTTTTTATTCAGCCTTAATTACGCTTCCTGATGGATCCAACTCCACAAAATGGTGGGCCGTTCCTTCTTGGTAGGCTGAACATTGATTTTCTGGAAGATTATCAATGTTTTCCCGGGGATTATGAGCCACATCCGCTACCCAATCAGGAATCAAATTATTAGCAATACACGGCCCGTTAGATAAATCTATTCCTTCTGCCATCAACTGGGTAAACATTGTCTTGGCCCTGGCAATAGCGATGTCTTTATCCGCTTCTTTTTTAACCTCTAATGCTCCGATTCCGGTGGCCTGCTCCACCGCCGCTTCTCCGGCTTGTTTTATTTTCGTCCCGCAGCCACCAAGCAGAAAAACGCAAAAAACCAGAACGGAGATGGAATAAAAAAATTTCATAAAAATTTACTTAAGTTTGGCGAGACCGCCTTTAAAATTCTTGCTCAGCTTATCAATCATCACAATTTTTTTGTTTTCTAAAATATCATACAGAAACCGATCAGTCAGGTCTTTGCGGTATTTAAACTCTTTGGTGGTCATTATCGTAAAATTGATTTCGTGATTAAAAGTCTTCTCAAACTTTTTAATCATCCTTTGGATTTTCCTTTTATTGATTTTGCCGACAATCAGCAAATCGGTAAGATGGTTTTTAATGCCCACAAAAAACCCGGTCAAAACCATATACTGGATGTTGCCTAAAGATTCAATGTCAGAAACCAGCCTTTCTTCCAAAATTACCTGCGCCTTAAGGATTAAGGATTTTAATTCCGGGTAAAGGATAAACTGGTCGTTAACCCGGTAATATTTTTTTTGATTTTTATCCTCAAACAAAATCAATCCCAGCTCTTCTAAATTTTTCAGCTCCCGACGGACCGAGTTAATCCTTTCTTCCACCTTGCGGGTAATTTCCCGAACAAAGTAAATTTTGTCCGGATTAGCCAAAAACAACCTTAACAATTTTACCCTGGTTCGTGAACCAAATAGTTGTTCAAGCATGCCGATCCTGTTTGGAATAATAATTAGCTAAAGAATACATTTATAGTATAATGAATAGGTAATAGTATGTAAAGAATATAAATCTTGGGTTTAAACCGCTAGCACAACAAGCAAGATTATATAAGGTTTTGACTTAACCTCCCCTAACCCCTCCTTAGCAAGGAGGGGAAGTATAAGGTTTCCTCCCCTTACCAAGGGGAGGAGAGGAGGGTCGGTAATATTAACTGATTCTAATTTTGCGTTATAGGGTTGAATCCAGCGTACAATTACTTGCTCAAAATCCCTAAATATGTATTAATATAACTATATTCACTGCCCTTAACCCCCCTACGGAATGAATGGCATTATCGCTACAATTTCTAAACTTTTAATCTATAATCCCGGCAAAAGCCGCTCCACGGCCAGTGTTTATCTTCCTCCGATTACTCCACTGGAAAGACAGAACCTGGGGCAGCTTTTAATGTTAATTGAAATCAATTCGCAAGACGAAATAAACGAGCGAGTAATTCAACTGATCGAAGAAGAATTAAACAGAAATTATTACGGCTCGGAGAATTTCAACCTAGAAATGGCTTTTGAAAACGCGCTGCAAAAAACCAATCAAAAGCTGCACGAATTGATTTTATCCGGACAAAATTCCTGGCTGGATAAATTCAATTGCCTGATTGCCGTCCACAAAGGGCGCGAGCTTCACTTTGCTCAGCTAGGAGAGACTAACGCTTTCTTCGTTCAAGGACCAAGAATCATTAATATTGCCGAGCAGGCCGGAGAGAATACCGTCAAGATCAATCCGCTAAAAATATTTTCTAATGTAATTTCCGGCACCGTCAATGAAAACGATGCGCTTTTATTTTGTACTACCACCTTACTGGATTATCTTTCTCAAGAAAAATTGCGCCGGATTATCACGGAAAATTCTTCGGAAAAAGCAATTCAGATTTTAAACCAGCTATTAGCGGATAATAATAACGACGTTTCCTTTGCGGCAATTATCTTAAAACTACAAGCGGCCGAAGGAGAATTAGACCAAGTAGAAAGAAAAGTAGCGGAAACAGTAAATGCTCCCTACTCAACGGCTACGGAAACATCTATGGATAGCCTAATCAACAAAGAAAGAAGCACGTCGGAACTGCTTACTCCGTCGATCTGGCCTAATTTTACCAAAGGAATTAAAGGTCTTTTGACCCGCCTGCAAAAGCTTTGGAAAAAAGAGGGGCCGGAGCCATCAGAAGAAGCGGGAGAAGCAAGGCCACTGCCCCGGGATATGAGAATCCGAAAAAAAGAATCCGGCCTGCTAATGACTATTTTGGGATTGATCGGCGCGGGATTAAAGAAACTTTATGAACTGCTTGTTCTGGGAATCAAAGGCGTTGCCGGACTATTTCAGCAAAGAAAAAGAAGAATGATTCGCGGCCAGATTCGCACCCTCCCCCACCGCACCAACCGGCAGGCAGCTAAGTGGCTGGTGGCTTTAAAAAATCTTTCTCCGACCAGAAGAGTGGTTTTGGTAATCGCTTTATTGCTGTTAATTATTTTCGCCTATAACATTGTCAATCTGGGAAGCCGAGCAGAAAAAAAGCAGCTGAAGCAGCAATACGCTGATTTGGTAACCCAGGCTTCCGAAAAAACCTCAGCGGCCGAAGCGGCTTTGATTTATGAGAATGAAGAAGAAGCTCGCGTTTCACTAAGCGAAGCGAAAGGGCTGTTAGCCCAAATTCCTTCTGATCAAAAAGAACTGCAGGGTCAAATCAACGAGCTTAGCGGAAAAATACAAGAACAACTTAATAAAGTAAACCACATTGTTAAGATTGATAACCCGGCGGAATTTGCCAACCTTAACATCGGCGACATTACCGCCTCTCCCAAAGGAATAATGCTTTCAGGCGGTACGCTCTATGCTTATGAATCTGACCAAAATCATATTTTCACCATTAATGTAGCTGACCAGACGGCGGCGGCACCGGAAACCTCCGGAGAAATAGAAGGAAACCTGCAAAAAGGAATTCCTTTAACGACCAACCGCCTGCTTTTATACGCCAGCGGCGACAAATTCTATGAATTTAATGCGGTGGACAACTCTTTTTCGGCAGTAGAGATTAGTTTTGCCAATGTTGATAAAACTATTCAAGATTTTGATACCTACTTAGGAAGAATTTATTCTCTGGACACCAAAAACAATCAGGTTTTCCGCCATGAAAAAGCGGGCGCCGGGTACGCCGAGGGGTCAGCTTGGATTACCGAAGAGGGATTAGATATTACCAACGCCACTGCTTTGGCGATAGACGGATCGGTTTATTTAGCCAAAAACAACGGCGAAATCTGGAAACTTTTCGCCGGCAGCCGAGATACCGAATTCAAAGTAAGCGCCATTGATCCCGCTTTTTCCAATCCTACTCAGATTATTGCCACTCCGGAACTGGAAAACATTTATATTTTGGATCCTAATAACAAAAGAGTGGTAGTGTTAAATAAAGAGGGCGGGCTGGTTAATCAATATTTTTCTGATTCTTTCGATAACCTGATTGATTTTTCGGTATCAGAAGCCAATAAGGCAATCTACCTTTTGAATGGAGTAAAGGTATTTAAGGTGGATATTTAGATAGAAAAAGCGTCCCTCGACTTACGCTCGGGGCGAATCGCGCTTTCTGGCAAGAAAAAACGAAAGCGAATAAACGTTTGTTCGCTTTCGTTTTTGTTTTTTACTCTCCTAAAACAAAGGGGTTAAAGTTGGTTCCTTGATCATAAGCATCCACCTTTTCTTTGCGCTTCAGAAAATTAACCACGGCATAAGTAAGCGGGGTGGCCAGAACTTCGAATCCCACTTTAAAAATATAGTTCGAGATAATCACCGTTAAAAGCAAGCTGGCCGGCAGTACTCCCCCAAAAGCGATTAACGCAAACAATAAGGTATCAATACCCTCTCCCACCACCGTGGAACCGATAGTCCGCGACCAGAGCAAGCGGCCGCGGGTAATAATTTTCATTTTGGCTAAAATATAGGAATTGGAGAAGGCGCCGGAAAAATAGGCAATCAAAGAAGCGATTACGATGCGCGGAGTCAAACCCAGTATTTTTTGATAGGCGTCTTGATTGCCCCAATCGGCGGCCGCCGGCAGCTGGCCGATAACAATAAAAACCAGTGACATCAGCAGC
The DNA here is from genome assembly GCA_002784945.1 of Candidatus Kerfeldbacteria bacterium CG_4_10_14_0_8_um_filter_42_10. Classification (GTDB taxonomy): domain Bacteria; phylum Patescibacteriota; class Patescibacteriia; order UM-FILTER-42-10; family UM-FILTER-42-10; genus UM-FILTER-42-10. The sequence goes on along the minus strand of PFMD01000004.1, from coordinate 4,402 downwards.
GCCGAACCAAACCCGATCCAAATGACTCGCCGCGATTTTTTAAAACCGTAAACCTCCGTCAAAATATCGCCGAAAATATAAGCGAGCGGAAACAGAATGGTTCCGCCGTCAAAAGTGAATGGCCCGAATTCCACAATTTTAGCGGAGGCGACATTGGAAATCAAAAGCACCGCCACAAACAGACCTAAGATAATATCAAAATATTTAAAATTCATAGTTCAACTTAATTTTTTATTTCATTATTATAGCATACTTAACAGACAAAAATTCGCTTATTGTAAATAAGAGAGGCCCATTCATCATACCAGTCACATTCTAAAGTACATCGTTATATAACTGGTTACTGCCTTAACCGAAGGGTCATTTAATAGTTTAGCGGCATTGGAATTTTGAAGCAAAACCGAATCCGTAGTTTTTTTTGCATTTAAATAATAAAACAACGCGTAGATAGTTGGCTGGGAATCAACCGTTATCTCGGCAATACGGCGGGGATTAAGACTTTGTAATGCCTCGATACTGCGCTGATCCAGCTCGTCAGCCTCTTCTGAAGTGACTTCGTGCGCAAAATCGACACTGGCAATGATTAAAGATTTTTCCGGCAGAATTTGAAGCAGCAGTTCCATCAATGAATCAAGCTCTTTTTCCGTGGTTTTAGTTCTAAGAACCACTGGCACTAGCTTGCTTGCCGGAAAACTTTTTTTGATAAAAGCCGTTTCCGCCGAAATGGAATGCTCCTCGACAAAAACCCGCTCATCAATTCTGATCGCGCCTTTAACCGCCAACTGACTGATAATTTCTGAAGCCGGGGCCAAATCTCCGTAAGGCGTTTTCCAGAAAGCCTGAGAAGATAAAATATTGAAATCCCCCACCTCCTGGTGGTTCGGCCCGATCAATACCACCACTTCAGGCTGGTTAAATTCCTCCAGTCCCTGATAAAATTCCGCCATTAAATGGGAGGCCAGCAAATGGTGCGGAACGATTCCCGCGTGAACTTTTTCTTTTACCGGTTCTACCTGATTGCCTTGATAGCTTTGCTCAAAAAATTCCTGATCTAAATAATAGGAACGGTGAAAAACGGCTGAGGGCGGATCAGCTTCTTCCCTCTCCTCGTTTATTTTAGAATTATTGTCCTTAGTACAACCAGATAGTAGTAGGGCTACTACTAAAATCAGAAGATAGTGTTTCTTATTTATTATCTTCATTAATAATTTACCTCGCTACAGAGTTTATAAAAAATATTGCGACTGAAGGAAATACTAAATTTTAATATCGAAGCACGAAATAAATTCCAAGAAACAAGATACAAGATACAAACAATATTTCAGCCAAAGGCTGATCTGCCTCAGGCATGACAATAACCAATCATCAAGTTTCAAACAATACCATTGATGGCAAAGTTTGATTATTGATTATTAAATATTGGAACTTATTTAGTTATTGTTTCTTGTATCTTGGCCATTAAAACTTGCGCATGAAAATGTCATCTTAACGATGGAGTGCTCCTCCCCATTCCACCACGGTAAATCCTTTTCTTGCCGGAGTGCTGATTTTCAAAGGTTCCACGGAAAGAGGCGCGGCTAAAGGTTGGTAATCCATGAAGACTCTAATAACAGTATCGGGCTCGGGAGTGACTTTCAAAGGAGCTAGTTGGTCGAACACCGCCTGATTTACAAAAGTTACAAAGTAATAAGGCTGATCTTGCATCTTCGGCACCCAAAAATCCATGAATTCCGCGCTTTCTTTTTCATTTAATCCCAGCTCAATCAGTTTTTCCGATAAGAATGGTTTTACTTGCGCTTTAGCCACTACGAATCCCTGTTTGGGGATGGTATAGTTGATGCCCCTCCCTTCCCAGAAAAGATAAGGATACTGATTGCCCTTACTGTCGGTTAGCCGCCCATCCGGATAAGCCGTGACCTGCCAGCCATTTTCGGGATACTCCGGTTCAGTTAAAGAAAAGCCTCCCTTAGGATCAACCCGCACATTCACTTCGGTTTTTTCCTCAGGGTAGAGATAAATCACCGGCTTACCGCATTCCACGGTAGGCATAAAAGTAGTTTTGGTGAACTTAACCCAGTGGCCAAAAGGATCTTGCCAAAAAAACAGGGGGTGAGCGGCGATAAATTCATCGTAACTTAATTTTCCTGCGGCATTGGGATCATAATAGTACTCATAAGTGCTTTCCAATACTTCGTTGTTCTGATTTTGGTATTCGTAAATGCTGTCGCCCTTCGAGGTTTGTCCGACTACGGTTAGCGCTTCTTCTCCGCCCAGTTCATCAATGGTAAAAATGGCATGGCAATTTTTGGTGCCGCAGCCGCCGATTGGTTCATTGTAAGTGTATTCCGCGGTATTGGTTGTTGCATCCTGCCATTGGATATCGGGCACCAAGCTGCTGGTCCCGAAAAGATAATCCTCTTCTTTGAAATTATCCACAAAATCCAGTTTCAAATGATACTGCTTAACCAAATGATCCGGAGTCTCGATCACAAAACAGTCCTGATTAGCATCAAAAAAAACTTTTCCTAAGGCACTGTCTTCAAAAAGCTCGGCGGGGTTCTTAATTGAGGAGAATAACTTGTTTTCACTATATAATTCCTCGGTTAAGGATACTTCTGAATCGGGAATATCGATCTCAGCCGGCAGTTCCAAATCGGCGATGATAGCCCCTACATCGTAAGTGAAACTATATTGCAAATAAGAAAGGTCAGCGGAATACTTTTCTAGATAAGTGAAGCTCTCTTCCCCCGGGTTATAAATCACTCGATAAAGCGTGGGCGAAAAAGCAGGACCTTCGGGCGTTTCCAAAATATTAATCAAATCCATTCCCTGATAGCGGCCGTTTTGGACATCCCCTACTTTATAATAATCGCGACGGATAATATAACTATTCGGATCAGTCAAGACTGGATCATTAAAATTCAAATCTTGAGGAACATCTAGCCAGGAAACTGTCAGATTATAGGCTTGATCCGCTCCGATGGCGGATTTAGCCACAGGAGCTTGAACCGGCAGCTGCTCTTTAACCTCAATAAATCTAAAGCTCGAAATAATTGAATCCATAACCGAGGCGCTTTCTTGATAAAGAAGATTATCTCCCCCAAATTCCAACTGATAGACCTTGCCGTTTCTTTCTAAATAAAAAAACTTATGACGAGGATTGTCATTTTGATCTTCAAAAACATAAGCGTCAATTTCACTGATGGTCTGCTGACTAGCTGTTAGAGTTTGATATTCTACTTCTAAAAGCGCCTGTTTTTTATCAATCCAATCGGCAAAAGAAGGTTCGTTATTTTCATAATAGGCAATGCTAAAAGATACCGATCCTTTGTTTTCTTCATAAGTGGAGGCGGAAATTAAATTGCGTCCTTCCAAAAATCCCATTGTTTCGGTATAGCTAGACCAGTCGGCCGGCAGGTTAAAAGTAAGGCCATGCTCTCCTTCTTGATAAGTAACGGCCTGCCAATCAGCGGAAGTAGGCGACGCCGTATTAGTATTTTCATTGAGGGATTGATTAGTATTCTGGTTAACTGCCTGATTGGTATTGATATTAGCATTTTCATTTACAATGCTGTTAACATTCAAAGCGTCATTGCGAACACACAGTTTTTCTTGTTCCCCGCTAACCGCGTACACGCTAACGCAGCTGTAATTAGAAGGGCAATCGTTATTCTCGCTACAAAGCACTTTTCCATTGATATTCTGAAAACCGGTGGACTGATTAGCGTTTTGATTCTGGTTAGTATTTTGATTAACATTTTCGTTTTGGGAAATAAAATAAATACCGGCGGCCGCGCCGATAATGACTATTAAGGCAATTACCAGAAAAACTAATAAAACTTGGGGGGTTGGCGGCTGGCTGGTTGATTTTGGCTTTTTTTGTTCCATTTTTATATCCTCCTTTCACTTTGATTATAGCATAAGGAGGGGGCGATTCGCGAATGCATTTCAAAAATAAGGATTCCTCCCCTTGATAAGGGGAGGAGAGGAGGGGTCGATAACACTCTAAAATATTGACTGATTCGATTTTGCTTTAGAGGCTTGAATCCAGCATTACCAGACGAACTGTTTTTCCTAGAGTCGGATAAACAAGCGATAGTAAAAAGTAAACCAAAAATCCCGCGTTGGCGGGATCTTCGGCTGTTTTTATAAAAAGAGCTTTCTAGATTATTTAACAATAGGATTCTTCGTTCCACACTGAGCGAAGTCGAATGGGCAGGACTCAGAATGGTTCTCGAATCTATTTGAGAACCACCTTACCACCAGCTTCTTCTACTTTCTTTTTGATCGCTTCCGCTTCTTCTTTGGTGGTTCCTTCTTTAATCATTTTGGGAGCGCTGTCAACCAAATCTTTAGCTTCCTTCAATCCTTTTTCCGTTACTTCCCGAATTACTTTGATTAC
>PFMD01000053.1 GCA_002784945.1 Candidatus Kerfeldbacteria bacterium CG_4_10_14_0_8_um_filter_42_10 | reverse complement strand
TACTTTTCTTCGGCTGTTGAATTGGGCATAGTTTTTGGCATATGCCCTTAGCTTACCTAAAAGTGCAAAATGTATGTACACATTACCAAACAATATTGACAAGAGCACAAAGATGAGATATAATAGAAGTAGAATATTGATGAAGATATATTAAAAACGGGCAAAAGTCCCCAAAAAATAGAAAACAAAAAGTAAAGAAAACACAAAAAGTTGCAAAAACAAAGAATAATTGTTGTAATATAGATTATTGAAACGCTTTACTTTTTGAAAGGCGTTTTTAAAATCTCGGAATCTATTAATTAACAAAAACGAGATGACTCTCGAAAATAAAATAAAAGAGATAAAGCAAAAAATAGTGGCTGTTTTGGTAATTTCGGTAATGTTTGCCCTGGTTTTCACCACTCTAAACCTTAACCCTAACTATGTTCGGGCAGCCACCTCTAATGTTGTTCTTAACGTTGCGGCCGGAACGTTAAGCATTGATTCTTCTCAAAATGTCAGTTTAGGCAGCGCTGGCGCTGGTTCTTCGCTTAATGTCAGTTTGGCTAACCTTATGGTAAATGTTAAGGATTTTGCCGGTGATGGCTTAAACTGGGCTGCTACCGTCTATTCTTCTAATTTCACCAATGGAACGGGCGGTACTAAAATCATTCCTAATACCCGTTTTCAAGTGCGGCCGAACGAAGGTACGATTTATAATGCCGGAACATCTTCTTGTTCTACCACGGCAACTGGTACGCCTTGCGGACTATCGACAGTCTGCGCCTTATTTAACGGAAACCCGGCCGCTACCGGAGAATGCCGGCTAAATGCGGTCAACCTTAATCTTCAGGTGCTGTCCACCGATCAGACCGCAGATTATAATGCTACCCTTACTTTAACAGTGAGCGCCAGTTAAAGTTAAAAACACATATATTTAAAACCCCTCGATAAAAAGAGGGGTTTTTGTATTAAAAACGCTTTTACCCTTACTTATTGTTCCATTGCCTCATTGTTTTATATTAATATTCTGGTCCAAAATTAAACAATCGAAAAATGAAAAGCTGGAATCATTGACTTTTTTTGCCTGATATGATACAATAATAATGATAATAGAGTAGTATCGAAGGGAATTCAAGGAAGTAAACAAAGTGCTTTTGTCATGTATATTAAGCATTTTTTTTTACCTCGTAAGAAGCTTTAAAAAGGTAATTAACACCTAACAGCGGAATAAACGGAATAGGTGAAGGCTTCTAACGGGGTTTACTTCAATACTCTACTCTCTTTCATAAAACAAAAACAAATGAAAAACAAAAAAAAGTTCATTATAACTATTGAACGTAATATTCAACAAATTAGGCAAAAAATAGTGGCTGCTTTGGTACTTTCTGTTATGTTTGCTCTGATTTTTACTACTCTAAATCTTAATCCGCACTCAGGAAATGCGGCGACTTCCAATGTTTTGCTAAATTTGGCCGCAGGCACATTAAGTATTGAATCTACTCCAGATGTGGATTTAGGGACTACTGGTGCCGGTTCCTCAACTAATATCAGTTTGGCTAACCTTATGGTAAATGTTAAGGATTTTGCCGGTGATG
>PFMD01000005.1 GCA_002784945.1 Candidatus Kerfeldbacteria bacterium CG_4_10_14_0_8_um_filter_42_10 | reverse complement strand
TTTTGATTTGATTAGTTACTGCATCCATGGGTCCAGTATAACATTTTTCCGCTCCAATTAGACAGATAAAAGAATTGGTGTTAGAATCGGCTAAGAATATTTATTTGTTGAAGTATGAGATTGAATGATATTGTGGATAAAATTGAGAATGTTATTCATAATATTTTCATAATCTCAATCTCGGATCTTTTTAATAACGGCATTGACATCTTATATATTATTAAATCATTATTGCTTTCATGAAACACAATATTTTGATTACTTGGTACAGTAAGGCCCAAGGAGGCGCCGAGAAATCAGTTGTAGATTTGTGTAATAAGATTGCAGATAGCGATAGATTTGGAGTGACTCTTCTTTATATTAATTCTCCGAAATATTATCCAGATCTATCGGGAGTCAATCCAAATGTTACGGTGTATAATCTCAGAATTAATCTATGGATATATGAGAATATTTCATTTCTGATTGTCGCATTCATTTTATTTAAAAGAAAGATTACTATTTTACATTCCAACCACAGGGGAATTTCGGGGGAATTACTTGCCGGCAAAGTTTTCAGAAAAACAGTGCTAGCTACGATTAGGTCTATTCCAATAGAAATATCAAATGCAAATAAATTTAAACGTGCTGATATTCTCGTTGCCATTTCTAAGGCAGTAGAAGTACGGTTGAGAGTACTGGGTTGTAACCGTGCGATAATCGTAATACATAATGGCATCGATCTTAATGATTTTAATTGTTTGATTAACAAACGACTCGATATAAAAAACAATTTTTATTTTATGGCTCGTCTCGTGAGATGGAAAAGACCAAACTGGTTTGTTATTTCAGCGGTCCGACTTCGTAAGAAATATCCCAAGACCGTATTTCATATTTTCGGAGATGGGCCAGAGAGAGAAAACGTGAAAAATTTAATAATTCAAAATAATGCGACTGGTTTCATAAAAATGCACGGGTGGATATCATATAATGATCCAATGCTGGATGATATGGGAATATTTGTCACTACTTCCTATTTAGAGCCATTCGGAAGAACCACAGTCGAGGCTGTTTTTAGAAATAAAGTTGTGGTGGGAACAAAATCTGGTGCTATACCGGAACTACTCCCAGACTATGATTTGCTTTTTGAGATGAATAATGCGAATGATCTTTTACATAAAATGGATCTGGCATATAAGAGATATGGGTATTATTTTAATGATATAGCCAGACGCAGGGACGAATTTATCAAATATTACAATATAGAGAGAGTTAAGGAAGATTATTTACAACTTTACGATAAAGCTATAGACTAAACGCATATGAATAAATTCAAACAAGTTGGTAAAAAGTCATTTCTTCGAGTGGCAAGATCAAGGCCACTTTTTGGTGAGATCGAAGTGAGCGGAGCCAAAAATATGGTTACAAAAATAATGACTACCTGCCTGATAGCGACTAAAGGTAGGTTACTAATAAAAAACGTGCCGATAATTAATGACGTTTTCATTACGCTTAAACTTTTTGATCAGCTGGGTATACGGTATAAACTCAATTCCGATAAGAGCTTGGAAATTTGGCCAAAAGGATTCAAATCTTCTACGCTTGCCTTTGAAGGGGAAGATGGAAATAGAATACCTCTTCTACTGGCGGCTCCGCTTCTTGCCCAACTTGGTAGAGCGGTTATTCCGAAACCGAAAGGTTGCAAGATTGGAACCCGTAAGATTGACTTCCATATTTCAGGACTTCAGCAGTTTGGGGTTAGAATTAAGGAAGATGAACAAAATCTCCACCTAGAGATAAGTAAAAAGGGTCTTGTTGGAACGACTGTCAATCTCCCGTTTCCGAGTGTCGGTGCAACTGAAAACATGATTATGACTGCGGTCTGCGCGCAGGGGGCAAGCAGGATAAACAACTGTGCCATCGAGCCGGAAATTATTGAATTGATCAAGTTTCTACAAAGATCGGGGGTAAATGTAGTGATTCACGAAGGTAGATCAATTTATATCTGCGGCAACCGTGATATAAGTTTAACTGAAGTAACTATCATTCCTGACCGCGTGGAAACAATGTCGTATGCGGCAGCGGCCATTGCGACAAAAGGGGATGTGTTTGTCAAAGGCGCAGATCATGACTCACTAATTTCTCCAATCAGCGCATTATTGGATATTGGTGCTGGCGTCGACATAAAAGACAATGGAATTCGCTTCTATTACAAAGGAAGTATTAAAAGGGGCAATATTGAAACAGAAGTGTATCCTGGATTTCAAACAGATTTTCAGCAGCCATTGGCTATAGTACTTTCTCAGGCGAACGGAGCATCGCGAATTCATGAAAAAATATTTGAAAGCAGGTTTATTTACTTACAAATGTTGAATAAAATGATTAAGAACAGAAATAAAGCTGGTTTGACTATTTCCAAAGAGTGCCCACCTGAAAGTCAGTGCAGGTTTGCGGGCCAAGAGTATGCTCACACCGCCCTGATTAACGGTCCGGTAAAGTTTGGATCAGGCGAAATTGAAATACCCGATCTTCGTGCAGGATTCGCAATACTCATAGCAGGTCTGCTTTCCGACGGGATGATTATAAGAAACCTCGACTCATTATTTAGGGGATACGACAATCCTGTTGGTAAACTGAATTCTCTAGGGGCAAATATTGAAATGTTTGAATAATGATGAATTCACGTGGTATAAATCACCAGACGAAATACAACATAGAGTATGATATTGAAGCTGATTGGGTGATTGGTTTGTTGTGCAATTTTAACTGCGAATATTGTATTAGCCATACTGGTAAAAAATATCAGGATCAGGATACAGGCAACAGATTCATTGAATTCTTCAACTTGTCTGGAAAAAGGTGGCTTCTACATATAACAGGCGGTGAACCGTTCCTATACCCGAACTTTATCGAATTATGCGTACTTCTCACACGCAATCATAAAATAAATTTAAATACGAATCTCTCGTCTTCTCTTGTATATGATTTTGCCAGAATAATCGATCCGTCAAAAGTAACATTCATTAATATCGGTCTTCATATAGTTGAAAGAGAAAAATATGATTTGATCAATGATTTCATAGACAAATATAAATATTTAAAAGACAAAGGATTTTCTCTTATCGTTTCATATGTGATGTACCCGGCCCTGATTTCCAGGTTCGAAAAAGATTACGAGTATTTTAAATCATTAGGAATAATAGTTTCTCCTAAAAGTTTGCGAGGTGTATTTTTTGGCAAAAGATTCCCGGAAGCTTATACGGCCACAGAAAAGAAGGCGTTTTCGAAATATTCACTAACGGCGGAAAATGAAGCTGGATCTGGTGAATTTCTGACTGAGCCGATAATAAACCTATCCTTAGATAGAAAATTTGTAGAAAAAAGTCCAAACTATAAGGGCAAGATGTGCCTTGCGGGCAAGGATTTTGTTAGAATATTCCCAGATGGTAAAATCACCAGATGCGATAAAAAAACGGTTATCGGAAACGTCTTTGATAAAAAGCTAGAACTATATTCAAAGGCCAGAATCTGTGATACTTTTTCCTGTCCCTATTTTTGCGCTAAATATTCTATTTGATTTTAACATAACCTAATGCAAAGAGAAAACGATTATTATTTCAGTAAGAAATATAATTCAGTCAACCGATTTTCATCTTTACATCTTCAGATTAATTTACTCTTTGATTTGTTAAAAAACAATGATGATTCAATCTTAGAGATTGGTGTTGGAAACAGAGTCTTTTCTAATTTTTTCCAGGAGAAAGGGTTGGATGTTAAGACAATCGATTGTAACCCTGGATTAAAATCAGATATTGTTGGGGATATCAGGAAATATGACTTCGGTTGCTACAAGTTTGATATCGTAGTAGCATATGAGGTTTTAGAACACATGGATTTCAACGATGCGCTGGACGTATTAAAAAGACTCAAAGTAATTTCTAGTAGATATGTGGTGATATCTGTTCCATATTCCTTGAATTTTATCGAGCTCATATTTAACGTAAAAATACCAGATAGTATCAGGAAAATAATTACACTTCCAATTTTAAGAATCCCAACAATAAGAAAACATAAATATTCTCGGGAACGTGATCATTTTTGGGAACTAGGTAAGCGGGGGTACGGAGTACGGTTATTTAAAGATAAGTTGAGAGAAATTGGATATACGATCGTCAGGGAAGAGCAACCAATGTTGAACAAGTATCATTATTTTTTTATTCTTCAGGTCTGAATTTTAGGTCTGAATTTTCCTAAAAAAGGCCCGATTACGTTAATGCAGAAACTGTCGCAAAACGCCCAATTATGGCAATATTGCTCTATCCAGGAGCGGAATATTTTAAGAGTGTTTTCATTGAACTCCTTTTTAAAATTATTAATGAATCCCACGCCGGCGAATTTTTCTTCTTGGTAATGGCATTGCAGCAGTCGCTCCGATATTTTCAAGGCCTGGGTATAATCGACTTTATC
>PFMD01000033.1 GCA_002784945.1 Candidatus Kerfeldbacteria bacterium CG_4_10_14_0_8_um_filter_42_10 | reverse complement strand
TAATAAAACTACCAACACATATTGAGTGTAATAGTGCTTACCAGCTTGATGAAGACTATTTTATTCACTCTATTGGTACTCTTGCACAAACTACAGAAACAGGCACTGCGCTCTTTGAAGATATAAAACGAAAAACACACAATAAGCAGGGTTTAATCAGAACTGTTGTTCGTGAGTTTAATAATACAAGTCCAAACGGAATAATATTACCATATGGTAAAATGTGGAAAAGTTATAAAACTAAAAGGATAAACAACGTCGTATGGAAAATTATCCGAGGATTAGTTTTTATAGAAACACAAGAATTTTTAGATATTAATACTCCAAGGAGTATAACAATCACTGAAAAAGAAAAAAAACCGCCTGTTTACTTTTCTTATATTGTAAACGAAAAATCGAAGGGAAGTTACCAAAAAACTTTTGATTATAAATATAAACAATTTCCCGAGGTAAAGAATGCTCAAATTTGGGGTCTCCTATTATGGGATTATTTCATTGTAACTGTAATTTTACATAATCCTAAATGCAAATGTGAAAAATGCAAAAAGTATATCAAGGGCCACTAATTTTCCTCTAATGAAAAGAAATGAAATAGAAAAAGCGCTTCGTAAACACTTAAAAAATGAACTATTTTTGTTTTTAAGAGACCTCCCCTAACCCCTCCTGCCAAGGAGGGGAACAATATAGTCCCTCCCCTCTGCAGGGGAGGTTAGGTGGGGTTTAAAAATGTATCGTGAAACTTAAAAAATGTAACAAAAGATCCGGCCGCAACCAGATCTCTTTCTATTTTCCTTATTAGTTTACTCCCCTTTTAACTGGGAGATTTTTTGAATAATCAAGGAATTATTCGGATTGGTTTTTAAAACCTGCTCTAATTCCGCTATCGCTTGGTCTTTATCCCCCTGTTGCTCGTAAACCAAAGCCAGCCAATAACGGGCGTTGGCATGATTGGGCGCCAGCGCTAAAATAGTCAGAAAATCATTTTGCGCTTCTTCTAGCTTATCTTGAGCCAGTAGGGATTTTCCCCTCTCTTCCAATAAGGTTAGGCTGGCGGAATTGGCCGCTAAGGCGGAGTTGAGATAATCTACCGCTTCGGAAAATTTGCCTTGAAATTCCAAAATCTGGGCGTAAAGCGCTTCGGCCTCTTCGTAATCCGATTTCAACTCGGTAGCTTTTTTGGTTTTATCCAGGGCGTTTTGAGTGGCGGTCGTTAGATCGCCTTCTTCTCCGGTCGCTTCCTGAGAGCTGTTGATGCGGACCTGAATGGTTTGGGCTTGAATAAAATAAATGCTGCCTAAAGTCAGATACAAGGAGGGGTTATTCGGCTCCAGCTCAATCGCTTGGTCATAAACCGCCACTATTTTTTCTTTTGTTATCGAACCGCCCGCCTGGTTGATCAGCTGATAAATTTCGCCGGTATGCTCGTAGACCACCGGATTTTTGGGTTCTTTTTTAATGGCTAAATTTACTTCTTGTTCCGCTTGTCCTAATAACTTCCCCGCGCCAACGGCATCATTTTGCTGCACCGCTTTGTTAGCGCCGATGATTAAACCATTGGCTAAAGCTAAGTGAGGCGCGGCCAACCAGGGACTAAAAGTCACTCCTTTTTCCAGCTCGGTTATGGCTAAAGCAGAATTTTCGGTCTTTTGAAAAGTAGTTTGAGAGCGCGCCAAATAATAATCCCCCAGCCAAATCCTTGCCCCAAAATACCCGAATGAAACGGTACCGATTAACAGTAAGGAGAATCCCAGCGAGAAAACAAAATTAATCCCGGCTGATTTCTGAAAGTTCAACTTCACCTCTTTCTGATTCAATAATGATCCTCCTAAGGCCAACAAGAACCAAAAAATAAAACTGGTAACGGTACTGAAGGGATAAAGAAAACTGCTTAAGAAAACTACCAAGAATCCCGCAAAAATTACTGCTTGGTAGTACCAATCGTTGTTGACGGCATTGGAAAACAGTATTTTTCGTCCAATTTTAACCAAATGCCAAAGGGAAATCACCACGAACAGCAAAAAGGCAAAAAATCCGACGGTAGCGATCAATTGGAAAATTTCGTTGGCAGAACGGTCAAAGCGCAACTGCCATAAAACGGAATTATTATAATCGGTCGGCCGGTATGCGCTGAAATCATAATGAAAGGTTTCGGGTCCTGATCCTAAAATAAAGGAATGCCCTAAACTGGATTCGGTTATTGACAACGCATTATGATAATCAAGCTTTAAATCGGTAGGCGGATCCAGCCAGGTTAAAGCGGTGGTGGAAAAAAACAAGAAAGCCAACGAGATAATCAAAAGAATAGTCGGGAGAATCACCCAAAACGCCTTAACTCTCTTAGATTGCATCGAAAGAAACACTAACCAAGCAAACAAGCCGAAAATCAGCAAATACCAGCCCATGTCCTGATCTAAGAAAAAAAGAAGCGCGAATACCAGTATTAAAAGTACTTCGCTGGATATTCTCTCGACCGCTTTAGTGCTTTTAACCAGAAAACCAAAACTCACTACAAACAAGACCGCCAGGTAAATTACCAGAATTGACACTGAATTCGCCACTAAATTAAAAGCGCTGTTTTGGCTGAAATCAAAAGGCAAAATATGCACTCCGAAAAGCTGAGCCAGGTTGAAAATTACAATCAATACGCCGGAAAACAAAAATAAGCGCAGCAGTGACCATCCTTCTTCTGGCCCCTTTACGGTATTACTAACCAAAAAATAAAAAATAATGAAAAACAGCAGCGCCAAAAAACTGCCGTGAGAAAGAGGCATCCCGATAAAACTCAAAAACCGGTTGTCCGAAAATAAAGCGGCCAGTAAATAAATCAATCCGAACGTAGTTATTAAGGTGTTTAAAAGACCGTGCCTAACCACCATTTCTTTCTTCAAAACCGAATTAATAATCCAAGTTAAAAAAGCAACCAGTACTAAGAGATAAAACAAAAACATCTTGTTTAATTCCAGGATGCTCACGGAAAGCGGGAAAAAGAAAAGGGGTAAGAAAAAAACAATCAATGAAAGACACCAGTGGATGATTTTATCACTGGTTGATTTCTTGGAATTATTTATTTTGGATAGAAATTTAAATGGCATTTAATTCCTGCTAATGATTAGGTTATATTTCTATATTGCTATATTGTTATATTGCTATATTGTTAAATTGTTAATTTTATAATAGTAATTAAAACAATATAACAATATAGCAATTCGACAATGCAACGAGCTAGTCTTTATTAATCTATTCTAGCTATCGTTACCTAATATCTTCTTGATAATGGAATCCATCTCTTCGGGGGAATAAAAAGCAATTACGATTTTTCCTTTATTCCCTCTTTTTTCAATATTCACCTTGGTAGAAAGCACCGCTCTGAGCTTTTCCTCTTTTTCTTGCAGCACAAAATCAATTGTTTTTTCTCCGGACGGCTGGATTCTTTTGATTATTCTGGTTGTCTCTTGAATATTAAGGTTGCCGCGCAGAATTTTTTTAAAGGTGCTGGTTTGATCTTTAGGATTATCCAGCGACAAAAGAACCTTGGCATGTCCAATGGTAATTTTTCGGTCAATCAGGGCATTCTGGACCTCCTCGGGCAGCTCTAAGACCCGAATGGTATTGGCGATGGTGGCGCGATTCTTGCCGATTCGGTTAGCCAGCTGCTCCTGGGTCAGGCTGAATTCATCCATCAGCCGGCGGTAAGCTTGGGCTTCTTCAATGGGATTAAGATCCTGCCGTTGAATATTTTCAATTAAAGAAACTTCCAGTTTTTGCTGCTGAGAAGCGTTTCTTAAAATGACCGGCACCGTCGCCAGTTCCAAGAGTTTGGCGGCCCTTAATCTTCTTTCTCCGGCAATCAGCTGGTAGCCCTGGTCCGTTTTAGTGACCACTAGCGGCTGAATGATTCCGTGTTCTTTAATGGAATTTACCAGGTCTTCTTCGGAATGATGGTCAAAGTGTTGCCGGGGCTGCATAGGATTGGTTTGGATTTGGGTAACCGGAACTTCCCGGATTCTTTCCGCTTCCGTCTTGGCCAGCTCCGCGGTGGAAATAATCGTTTCTTTTTTAATCGGAATCAGGGCGGCCAATCCCCGACCCAAGCTGCCGTTATGCTTCATATTAATTTATAATTTAAAATTTATAATGTATAATTATTTTTTTGTATTTTTAATTATCGTCGTCAGTATCTTGATAATTTCTACTGATTTTCCCTTTAACAACTCTTTTGAATGCTTGCTGACTTTATTGGTATTGAATATAAAAAGCAGCCAATTGTCGGTTTCGATAGCAGACTTTCTGGCGTGATTAAGATAATTGATAAAATCTCTCTTGGTTGGAGCTCCACAACCCTCGGCAATATTTCCAGCGATTGAGGTAACGGAACGAATGATTTGATTGATTAATGTCTTATTTACTTGATTATAGGAGATCTTTTTACATAGATCGAAAATCATCAAACTAAACGCAAAAGCTTTTTTCCAAATATCTAAATCTTT
>PFMD01000007.1 GCA_002784945.1 Candidatus Kerfeldbacteria bacterium CG_4_10_14_0_8_um_filter_42_10 | reverse complement strand
CTACAGATTCTTTCAAACCTGACGAACTTTTCGGCAACCAGCTCAACATTGAGATCAACTAGGTGGACGATGTCAATATCGAACAAGACGTTAGGTATTTGATGTTCAACCAACCAGTCAATGATTTTGTCATTAACTAGATCGAAATTTACATCGCATAGAGTAACTCCGACGCCATTGACATAATGGCCTACAGATCGTACCAACTCAATTCCTCTTAAGATATCGCTCGCTGTTCCTCTCCCATTCTTGTACACCCTAACTAGGTCATTAACATCAGGCAACCCATCAAAGCTGGTGTTCACCCGGATGTTGTACTCTTTGAAAAAGAGAGCCATTTCCCTGGTTAATCTGGACAAATTGGAGTTGATGGAAATATCATTCGGAATGAATTGGATCCGGTATAGATATTCCACGATTTCTTTAACTAAGTCAAAGACCAGTAAGGGTTCGGCGCTCCCCAGATGTAAATTCCAGTTAGCGATACCATTCCTTTGCAGATTCTCCCTGAACTCCTGGATGGCTTTCCTCGCCAAGACAGGACTCATAAACCCGTTAGAACCTACTACCCTGGAAGAGTTCAAATTTAGTGCACGGTTATGCATGCAATACCGGCAACCAAAGTTGCAAACCTCGGAAACGGAGAGATCCAGAACATGCATGTTCTTGCCTGACGCTGCGTCAGTGATGATTGTTTCCAAACTCAACACTTTTTCACGTTGATCGTCTTCTGGAAAAACGACGAATTGGTTTTGTGCTAAGAAGACGATAACTCCTTCCACGCTCCGATTGACTTCGAATTGATCTAGAAAATCATGGACAGTTCTTGGCTGACCAAAATAGTCCAGTATTTCCTTAGTTGACCCGTTGATGACTGTCGGATTTCCGATTAAGGTATGGTATACCAAATGTTGACCGTTAGGTATCTTTAAGCACCTTACGAATTGACTGGTTTGATATACCCTACCCCTTACTAAACCTTTCATTGCTTACCTCAATTTTTAATGTGCTTTTTTATAATTATATACTATTTTCTAAAAATAAAATTTCCAAACACTCTCGAATTGGGACATCTAAAATCTTACTTTCCTAACTCTCATTGGATTATTTAAAATGTTACCGTAATTAACTAGTAAATTAAGGTAACAAATATGACTTCTATGAGCAAAAAAGAGTTAATTTCAATATTTAAGTCAATGAAATAACTTTTAATGAAGCGAGTAGAGATATTTTTGAAACAATCAGCACCAAAACTTTAGATCGGCGATTGAAAAAAGAGGTTCGGTCAACCAAATCCTCTTTTTTATTCAGTTTTAAACTCTCAAATGGCGACCAATGGCAATCATGCTGCTAATCACGCTGATTACTACCGAGATTATTATTTGCAGTCCCAGAATATTCCAGAAATTTGCGGTAAAATAGTTAAACATATTAAAATCATATCCTTCGAACAAATTGTTAATGTAAGGGGAAACGGCCGATAACAAAGGATATAAAATCAAAATAGTGAGGATGCTGGCCAGCAGGGCGTAAAGGACGCTTTCCACGATAAAGGGCAGCCGGATAAAAATATTATTAGCCCCGACTAAGCGCATGATTCCCAATTCTTCCCGCTGGGTGTAAATATTCATCCGAATAGTATTAAAAACCACCAATATTGCAATAAGAATAAAGATCAAACTAACCCCGATTCCCACTTGATAAATCCGTTCGGTAATACTGGACAAACGATCGATGACCACTTGATTATCTTCAAAATTCCGGCTGGATATTAAATGGCTGTACTCGGAATTGTCTAAATCAACCACAATCTTGGAATAATCATCCAAGGTCTTTGCCTTTACCACCAAGGTGGCGGGCAAGGGATTTTCGGTCAACTCAGACAATGATTCCTGGATGGCCGGATCATCTTGATGTTCGGCCTTAAAATTTTCCAGGGCCTGCTCTTTAGAAATATATTCCACCGCTTTAACATCCGGCTGCGATTCCAGGTAAGCCTGAACGGCGAATATTTTATCCTCCGGAATAGTCGGATCGAAAAAAAGATCAATATCCACTTTTTCTTTAATGGCGGTAATGGCATTGTCCGCCACCACATTCAACGTATAAACAATACTGATTGAGAACAGGGTTAAAACCAAAATAAATACCGTTACGATTGATAACCAAAAATTCCTCCAGAAATTCTGAAGTCCAAATTTGAAAATGCGGTATAGTGAGATGAAAAACATTATGATGAGGGACTAATAATTTCTAATATCTAATTTCTAATTGCTTTAATCAAATCCCAATGACCAATAACCTAATGTCTAATTTGACCGTTTTAAATTAGAATCTACTTAATAGTTGGTCATTGGGCATTGAGTATTGGCCATTATTTAGAAATTAGATATTAGAAATTAGTCATTCACAGAATGTATCTTCCCGTCTTCTGATCAGAAATAATCACTCCCTGATCAAGGGTAATCACTCTTTTTTTAAGCCCGTTGACAATACTGGGATTGTGGGTTACCAGGACCACCGTTGTGCCAAATTTGTTTATTTTCAGCAGCAAATCGATTATTTCCCGGACATTAATGGCATCCAAATTTCCAGTGGGTTCATCCGCCAAAAGAATCTTCGGCCGGTGCACCAAGGAACGGGCAATCACCACCCTCTGCTGCTCGCCGCCGGAAAGCTGGCGGGGAAAACGGTCCGCTTTTCCTTCTAAACCCACCACTTTCAGAACTTGAGGAACAATGGCTTTAATCTTTTTAAGCGGCGCGCCGCTCACTTCCAAGGCAAAAGCGATGTTTTCGAGCACTGTTTTTCTGAGCAACAGTTTGAAATCTTGAAAAACTACTCCGATCTGCCGGCGTAAAACAGGCACTTCGGAATTCTTGATATCGGTAATATCCCAGCCGCCGATAATAATTTTTCCTTTAGTGGGTTTTTCTTCGGCAATAATCAATTTGGCAATGGTGGTTTTTCCCGTTCCGCTCTGGCCCACAATAGAAACAAATTCCCCGGGCCTGATATGGAGATTGATGTTTTTTACGGCAACAGTATCTTCCGGATAGATTTTGGAAACGTTTTTGAACTTAATCATTCACGGCAATCTAAAAAACTGTCCGTTCTGACAGCATTAATCAAATTAAACTATTTAAAAAAGTAATTTCACCTATTATTTTTGTTTTTCTCTCTGTCATACCTCTGTTTATTTATTTTCTACTTATTAAATCTAGGACCGTGTTTTATTAGTGACTAAATGTATCGCGAGACATGAGAGAGCCCCTCGGCTTCGCTCGGGACATTCGATTCGTTTGTTAAATATGGTTGGTCGTAGTCCCGCCGTGAGCGGGATGAAGACCATGAGTGAGCTCAGCTTGCTGAGCGAATCGAATGGAGCGAGTGACGGGAATCGGACCCGCGTCTCATCCTTGGGAAGGATGTATACTGCCATTGTACTACACTCGCCTGTCCTTCCCTATTTGTTTCATTTCTTTTTAAGGATTTTGCTTACTTGGTCAACCACCTCTTTAGGCAAAAAGTTCGCCTTAATCAGATACTGCACCGATCCCAGCTTCGCTGCCTTAGCCCGATCCTCAGGACTGTCTAAATTGGTTAAAACTATCACGGGAATATTTTTGCTTTGGGAACTTTTCTTAAGCCTGGTTAAAAGTTCGAATCCGACTCTTTTATTGAACTCGACTATTTTTCCTTCTTCCCGCGGGATGATAATATCGAGCAAAATAAGCTTAGGCAATTCGCTTTCCGCCAACTCAAACCCGCTTTTGGCATCCTTGGCTACCAGCAACTCATAGGGAGTTTCCCTAAAAACAGCCTGATACATTGCTGTAAGGCTTGGTTCATCTTCTACTAGCAATACTTTTTGCTTGTCCATTATATTTTTTAGCAAAAAATAAGCCGGACTAAGTAAGTATCATAATATCAAATGAAAGATTATTTGGCAACTTTACCGTAGTAACAAAAAATCACCCATGAAAAAGGTGTTATCACAAAGCATCCCCGAAAGGATACCCATGGTTGGATAACACCTTGTTAAGGACGCCCATTTGATTGTTTGGTTAAGGAACTGCTTTGTTTTGTCTCCAGCTACTTAAGGAGAACTAGCTTCTGGCTGACCGCTTGTCTTGCCGCAGCCAGCCTCAGAAAGTAGATGCCGGCGGGAAGCGGGATTCCCTTTTCCGTTGCGCCATCCCAGGTTATTCTGGTCGGGCCGGCTCGAGCTATGTCAGA